>DATIDO010000406.1:0-19410 GCA_035456245.1 Polyangiaceae bacterium | reverse complement strand
TACGGGCAAGCCCAACGAGCAGCTGCCATCGATGACGATGGAGTTCACGTTCGAGCCGACGGCCAGCGGTTCCCGCTTCAAATCCGTGACCACGTTCCCCAGCGTGGAGGCGATGGAGCAGCTCGTGGCCATGGGCATGGTCGAGGGTAGCCGCGTGGCCATGGGTCAGATCGACGCGGTGCTCGACGATCTTCGCAACCTGTCGGCGAACATGAAGGCGGCTTCGGAGGTCATCGACGATACCCACATCGTCGTGCGACGTACGGTGCGGGGCGGATTGAAAGACGTGTGGCGCGCCTTCAACGAGAAGGAGCTGCTCCGCAAATGGATGCTGGGACCCGATGGTTGGGAGATGCCGGTCTGTGAGGTCGCTACGGAGGTAGGAGGCACCTACCGCTACGAGTGGCAGCAAGTGGGCGGCGAGAACCGCTTCGGCTTCACCGGCCAGTTGCTCGAGCAAGAGGCACCGCGCCGCGCCGTCACGACCGAGGCCATGATCGGGATGGCGGGGCCTCCTGCCAAGAACGAACTGGTCCTCACGCCTCGCGCGGGGCGGCGCACCCAGATCGAGGTATTCATCGAATACCCTTCCAAGGAGATCCGCGACATGGCGCTCGGTACGGGGATGGTCGACGGTATGGAGACCTCGTACGCCCGTTTGGAGAGCGTGCTCCAGTAGTCGTTGCAGGGCGCCCCGCGGTACTCACTCGGAGAGTGCCGCGGGAGCCTGCTCAATACCCGGCGCAATCGGCTTGCTGGAAGGTCGAGCTGTTCGAACAGCAGGTGGCCACGGCGAAGGCCGGATCCAGCGTGGACTTGGCCGTGCCGCGGACACACAGGACGCCGTACGGGTTGTCGCCGTAGCCCTGCCACGCGCAGGCGTAACTGCCGGCGCTGTACTGCGTCACGTTGCAGGAGTGGCTGTTGACCGCGCAGGTTCCGGGGACGTCGCTGCTGCCGCTCGGGATGTAAGTCGGGCTGGTGAGGTACGCGCTGTCCTTGGTGGAGAGGCTGGGGTAGCTGCGCATCTCCTGCGTGGTGGGCAAACGCCAATCGTCGAAGCCGTCCTGAACCAGATCATTGCAGAAGACCTGCGCGTCGCGGTTGTTCGTCTGGCCAGCGAGCGTCTGCGTCTTCTGCCAGGTCAGACACGTGGCCTTGTCGGTGAAGCTGGCCGTGCCCACGTCCACCGTCCCGCTGCCGAGCTCGCAGTCATCGACCGGAGCGCCGCCGCCGGTAGCCGAGCCTCCGCCCGTCGAGACGGTGCCGCCGGTAGCTGCTGCGCCACCGCTCGCTGCTGCGCCGCCGCTCGCAGTCGTGCCTCCGCTCGAAGCTCCTCCGAGACCACCATCGTCCACTGGGTCGGCCGCCGAACAGGCGAGGACCGTGAACAGACCGAGGACCGAAGACGAGCCGAGCAAGAAGGACTTCATGCTCCCGACGCTAGCCATGGGCCGAGCGGCGCGCGTGGGAGTGCGCGATCTGCGCACGAGACGGATCGAAACGCTCCACGCGACACCCATCCAGACTGCAGCTTTCGAGTCGGACCACACCGAGCGTTCGGAGCAATTCGTGCGGGAAACACCCACATTTCAGTACCGAATTTGCACGGTGGGGGTGCGACGAGTACGGTTCGCCTCCGTTTTCGGCTGGCCCGGCATTCGACGCCCCTCTCCAGCATGCGGTCGGCCACCATGTCAGAATCGTTCTCGGGTCTCCCAGAGGCTCTTCAAAGCGCCCTCGTCAAAAAGGGCTTCAGTGAGCTCACCTCCGTACAGCAGGCGGTCAGCACCGCCGAAAGCCTGTCGCGGGATTTGCGCATCTCGTCGCAGACGGGCTCGGGTAAGACCGTCGCCGTTGGCATTGCCATCGCGCGGGAGCTGCTCGCGGCGGGGCCCCGTCAGGGTCAGCGCATCCCCAGCGCGCTCCTGCTCACGCCGACGCGCGAGCTGGCGAACCAGGTGCAGCGCGAGCTCGCCTGGCTGCTCGAGAACGTCGCCGACGCCTCGGTCGAGGTCGTGACCGGCGGAACCGCTGTCTTTGCGGAGAAGAAGCTGCTGGCCCGCGGGCCGCGTCTGGTCGTTGGTACGCCGGGTCGCGTGCTCGACCACCTGCGCAGCGGCGCTCTGGTAGGTGAGTCGATCGGGCTCGTCATTCTCGACGAGGCCGATCAGATGCTCGACATGGGCTTCCGCGACGAGCTGACGGCCATCCTGGAGTCGTTGCCGGCCCGGTCGCGCACCCACTTGGTCTCCGCCACGTTCTCGGGCGAGGTGCTGCGTGTCGCTCAGCAGTACCAGAACGCGCCGCTGCATCTGCAGGGTTCGGCCCTCGGTGCCGCCAACTCCGACATCGAGCACGTCGCTCACGTCGTCGGCAACAACCACCGCTACGACGCGCTCGTGAACATCCTGCTCCTGGCTCATGCTCGCCGCGCCGAGACGGGCACGGGGCGCACGCTGGTGTTCACCCGTACCCGCGCCGATACCATCGAGGTTGCCGAGCGCTTGCAGCAAGAGGGCGTCGCCGCCGAGCCGCTCAGCGGCGAGCTGGCTCAGGCCCAGCGCACCCGCACGCTCTCGGCCTTCCGTCAGGGCCGCATCACCACGCTGGTGGCGACCGACGTGGCCGCTCGTGGTCTCGACGTCCAGGGCATCGATCTGGTCGTGCACTTCGACGCTCCCGGCGATCCCGACACCTTCACTCACCGCAGTGGACGTACGGGTCGCGCTGGACAGAAGGGCACCAGCGTCGTGCTCCTGCCTCCGCCGGCCCGTCGCCGCGTCGAGCGCTTGTTCCAGGCCGCGCGCGTCTCGCCCAGCTGGGCTCCCGTGCCCACGCCCGACAAGATCGAGAAGGCCTACCTCAAGCTCGGGCGCCGCAAGCTGTTCGAGGCCTTGGATCAGGAAGCGCCCGAGGAGACGCTGGCCTACGCGGCCAAGCTGCTCGAAGAGAACAAGCCCGAGGCCATCATCGCTGCGCTGCTCGGCCTGGTCGACACGCAGCCGCCTTGCGCGCCGCGCGAAGTGGCGGCGACTTTCGGCGAAGGCGGCGGTCGCCACGCTGGTGCTCACGAGGGCTTCGCTCCCCGTCGTCCGCGGGACAATGGCGGCGGCTTCCGCAAGGGCCCCGGCCCGCGCGAGCAGCGTGATGGTCATCGCGACGGCTACGCGCCTCGTGATGGCGGCGGCTACGATCGCGGTAACCAGCGGCCCGACTCCGGCTCCCACGATGGGCCTCGCCCCCAGGCCGGCTTCGCGCCGCGTTCCGGTGGCGACGAGGGCCCGCGCGAGTCGCGGGGTCGTGATTTCGCGCCGCGTTCGGGCCCGCGTCCCGACTTCGCTCCGCGTTCGGGCCCGCGCCCCGACTTCGCTCCGCGCGGCCCCAAGCGTCCTGCTGGTTCGTCCTACGAGGGCTCGGGCAACCGTGACTTCGCGGCCAAGAAGCGCTTCGGCGCCAACGACCGCGGCGGCGCCTCCCGCCCCTTCGACTCGGTGCCCGGCAAGAAGTTCGGTGGTCCGCGCCCGCCTCAGTCGAACGACGGTGGTGGCGAGCAGCGCGGTCCGCGTGATGGCCAGCGTCGCGAGGGCGGCTTCGCCCCGCGCCCGTTCAAGAAGGCCCCGCGTCCCGCCGGTCCGCGCGGTCGCTGAGTGGCGTCGCACGGCGGCAGCCGCTGATTCGCCTTGCTCGTCGCCGTCGCTGAAGGGCGGCGGCGGGTAGCGAGCTCAGCCTTCCTGCACCGCAGGCGGTGGACCGCTCAGGTCTTCGCGGATGCGACGTGCCTCCCGGTCGACGATCTCACTCGGCACGCCGGCGTGTTCCATCAGGCAACGAGCCAGCCCGGCGGCCGCGCCGGTCTCGTCACACACCACGGCGTCGGCCCCGGCCGCGAGCAGCGTGCTCTGTTCGGTCAAGTAGCGCGCGCGCGTGATGATGATCAGCTCCGGGTTGGTCTCGCGCGCGGCGGCGATGACCAGGAGGCGCGTGGTCGGGTCCGGCAGGGTGATCAAGAGGAAGCGAGCCGTAGCCAGACCTGCCTGCTCCAGGAGCTCGCGGCGCGTGGCGTCACCGTAGAGGGCGGTGCGTCCCTCGGCGCGCAGCTGCGTGACCGTGTCGATGTTCATCTCGACGATCAGCGGATCCACGTTGGCGGTGCGCAGCAGCTGGCTCAGCGAGCGGCCCACCGGGCCGTAGCCGACGACCACGGCGCGCCCATCCCCCTGCGACTGCTGGTTGCCGTGGGCCAGGTTGGTGCGCGAGGCGCGCTCCAGCCTCTGGAAGAAGGCCAGGCTCTGCAGTGGCCGCTCGAGCGCCAGGAGCCCGCGGTAGACCAGCGGGTTCAGGGCGATCGAGACGATGGCTCCAGCCACGACGATCGCGCGACCTTCTTGCGGGATCAGCTCGTGACTGCGGGCGACCTCCATGAGGATGAAGGAGAACTCGCCAATCTGAGCCAGGCCTCCTGCGACGGTCAGCGCGGTGCGCACGCCGCGGCGGCACGCCAGCACCAGGGCGAGGGCGACGAGCGGCTTCACGAGCAGGATGATCAGCAGCACGCCCACGGTGAGCCCCGGATGCTCCAGCACCGCGCGGTAGTCGAACAACATGCCGACGGAGACGAAGAACAGCACTGCGAAGGCGTCACGCAGAGGCAGCATCTCGGACGCCGCTTGGTGGCTGAACTTCGACTGGCCGACCAGCATGCCGGCCAAGAACGCGCCGAGCGCCATCGAGGCGCCGAAAGCCGCATAGGAGGCGGTCGCCACGGCGACGGACATGACCAGGATGGAGAGCGTGAACAACTCGGGCGAGCGCAGACGGGCCACCCGGTGCAGCAACCACGGGACGAAGCGCGTGCCGATCAGCGCGACCAGTCCGCCCAAGAGCAGCAGCTTGGCCATGGCCACTGCCGCCAGTCGCAGCACCTGGTCGGCCGAGGCCGCCTGGGCGAAGGCGGGTAGCAGTACCAAGACCAGGACCGTGATGATGTCTTCGACGATCAGCCAACCCACGGCCACGTGGCCCGCTGGGGTCTCGAGCGAGCCGGCGTCCGAGAGCACGCGCAGCAGCACGACGGTGCTCGCAACGGCAGTCGCCAAGCCGAGCACCGCGCCTTGCAGTGTGGTCCAGCCGAAATAGCGAGCCACGGCGAGCGCTGCGATGGTGGCCAACAGGCTCTGGCCGAGCGCACCGGGGATGGCCACCGCGCGGACGGCCAGCAGATCCTTCAAATGAAAGTGCAGGCCGACGCCGAACATCAGCAGGATTACGCCGATCTCGGCCAGCTGTGATGCCAACCCTCCGTCGCCGACGAAGCCCGGCGTGTAGGGGCCCACGGCGATACCGGCCAACAGGTAGCCGACGATCGGCGAGAGGCCGGCGCCCTTGGCCAGCACGCCGAAGAAGAGCGCCGCCGTGCAGCCGAGCGCGATGGTGGTGATCAGCGAAATATCGTGCAACCGGCCCCGTCCCCCCGTGCGGCCCGGCCGAGCCGGACTGGCACAGGGGCAGCGTGGCAGATTGGGAGCGGCTGGGTAGTCCGCGGCGAGCGAGAGCCAGTGGGCGCTCGCTGAGCCGGGGGGACGCAATCAGGCGCGGCGAGCGCGGGGACGGGCCGAGGCTTTGCGGGCGCGGGGCGACGCTGGCGTGCCCGAGCGGGTGCGCGGCTCCGGCTCCGGGAACTCGCTGGCGGCGGTGCTGCGACCGCCGATCAGCTGGTTCAACTCGTCACGCAGGCGCGCTGCGGTCTCGAACTCCAGATTCTCGGCGGCTGCGAACATGCGGGCACGCAGGTCGTCGACGCGCGCGGCCAGCTCTTCCTCGGAGATGTCGGGGCGCGCCAGCGTTGCGCGAGTCGAGGGCGGAGGCGGAGCCTCGTCGTTGGCCTGGGTGGCCGAGGTCTTGGACTTCTTCGCGGTCGTGGTGACCTGCTTGGGCACCGTGTAGTAGTCCGCGTCGCCACTGGCGGCGCTCAGGTCCTTGATGCTGCGCCGCGTGGTGGTCGGCGTGATGCCGTTCGCCAGGTTGTGTTCCTCCTGGATCTTGCGGCGCCGGTCGGTCTCGTTCATCGCGTAGCGCATCGCGTCGGTGATGCGGTCGGCGTACATGAAGACGCGGCCGTTCTGGTTGCGCGCCGCGCGGCCGATCGTCTGAATCAGCGAGCGCGGACTGCGCAAGAAGCCCTCCTTGTCTGCGTCGAGGATGGCCACCAGGCTCACCTCGGGCAGATCGAGGCCTTCGCGCAGCAGGTTGATGCCGATCAACACGTCGAACTCGCCGTTGCGCAGGGCCTTCAGGATTTCGACGCGTTCCATCGTGTCGATGTCGGAGTGCAGGTAGCGCACGCGGATACCGAGCTCCGCGTAATATTCGGTCAGGTCCTCGGACATGCGCTTGGTCAGCGTGGTGACCAGAATGCGTTCGTCCTTGGCGATGCGCTTGCGGATCTCGACCAGTAGGTCGTCGACCTGACCGTCGACCGGACGTACCTCGATTTCGGGATCGAGCAGGCCGGTCGGACGGATCAGCTGCTCGACGGTGGCGCCCTGGCTGTGCTGCAGTTCGTACTCGCCCGGCGTGGCCGACACGAAGATCGTGTTGCGCATGAACTTCTCGAACTCGTCGAACTTGAGTGGACGGTTGTCCATCGCGCTCGGCAGGCGGAAGCCGTATTCGACCAGGGTCTCCTTGCGGGAGCGGTCACCCCGGTACATCGCTGCCACCTGGGGGACGGTCTGGTGGGACTCGTCCATGATCAGCAGGAAGTCGTCGGGGAAGTAGTCGATCAGGGTAGGCGGCGGATCGCCGGGAGCGCGGCCCGACAGGTGCCGAGAGTAGTTCTCGATGCCTTGGACGAAGCCCATCTGCTCGAGCATCTCCAGATCGTACTGGGTGCGCTGCGCCAGGCGCTGCTTCTCCAGGAAGCGTCCCTCGCGATCGTAGAAGGCCAGGCGCTCGAGCAGCTCCTCGCGGATGGCCACGATGGAGCGGGCCATGTGGTCCTTGGGCGTGACGTAGTGCGAGCCGGGGTAGATCGAGTACTTCAGCAGGCGCTTGGTCACCTTGCCGCGAATCGGATCGACCTCGCTGAGCTCGTCGATCGTGTCGCCGAAGAACTCGACGCGGATGGCCAGCTTCTCCTCGTAGGCCGGGAAGATCTCGACGACGTCGCCGCGCACGCGAAAGGTGCCGCGGTGGAAGTCGACGTCGTTGCGCTCGTACTGAATGTCGACCAGGCGCAGCAGCAGCTCGTCTCGTGCCAGCTCTTCACCCTTCACCAAGTCGATGGACAGGCCCGCGTAGCTCTCCTGCGAGCCGATGCCGTAGATGCAGCTGACGGAGGCGACGATGATCGCGTCGGGGCGGGACAGCAGCGCGTGCGTGGCCGCGTGGCGCATGCGATCGATCTGATCGTTCACGATCGCGTCCTTCTCGATGAAGGTGTCGCTGCCCGGGATGTAGGCCTCGGGCTGGTAGTAGTCGTAGTAGCTGACGAAGTAGGCGACGGCGTTGTCGGGGAACAGCTCGCGCATTTCCCCGTACAATTGAGCGGCCAGCGTCTTGTTGGGGGCCATGATCAGCGTCGGCTTGCCGAAGCGCTGGATCACGTTGGCGATGGTGAAGGTCTTGCCTGAACCGGTGATGCCGAGCAGCGTCTGGTGGCGCTTCCCGTGGTCCAACCCAGCCATCAGCTTCTCGATGGCTGCGGGCTGATCTCCGCGTGGCTCGAAATCACTCCGCAAGCGGAAAGGTGACGTCATGTTGGAACGTAGGGTGTTCCACGCGGGCCAGGGGCGTGCAAGCGCGGCGCGAGGCACGCGAGATGGCGTCGCTTTTTCTCGGTGTTGCAGGCTTGCAAGACCAACTAGCTCCAAGTGGCTAGTCGACGGGCTGCATGCGCGCGAGGTGTGGGGTCCGGCCACCACTCGCGCAGTCGCTAGTCAGGGAGTCAGCGGTAGGCTGTCGATCTGCTCACGCAACCGGGGTGTCAGAAGCTCGGCCTCCTCCAGCCAGCGCACCGAGCAGCTGGCCGCCTGGGCCCAGGTCCGGACGTATTCCATGGGGTAATTCGGCTGCGCCAGCCAATCGATCACGGTCAGGGCGCCCCGCACGATCACCGACTCGACGATGGTGATGGCGCCGATCGTGCAGTGGCGGGCCGAGTCGTTGTTGTCCCGGATCCACTGGCCGATCCGCTGGCGCTGCTTGGAAGTGGGGTTGTTGCTGAACCGCGTGTCGGTGATGGTCATGAACCGCTCACCCCGGCGCCACAGACGCTCGAACTCACGGAACATCTGCTCCCAATCGTCGTCGCTCAGACGACCCTGGGGCGTCGTGCGCACGATGGGCCAGAGCGTCAGATCGATCGCGATCCCATTTGCCGATTTCGACGCTTCCACGAAGTGCGGGCGAGGTTGTCACGGGTCCCCAGGGGAATCCAGGTGCGCTTGCAGTGTCCCTAGAATCAGCCGGACGGTGATGGCGGTGGTGGAGAACGAAAAAAGAACCGGGCGAGCCACCCACGGGGGGAGGCTTCGCCCGGACGTGCACACCGATCTGTCCGGGCGGTCGCCGAGGCAGGTGCGGAGCTACGAACTCAGTCCTTGTACCAACCGAGCTCGTCGACGTGCACGTCGAAGCTCGCGCCGGCGATGAAGACCTGGAGGTACTTCACGGTGGCGAGGTTCACGTTCTCTTCGTTGTTCCAACCAGCCGTGTCCGAGAAGGCGAGCTTCACGTTGCCCCACTCAGTGGTGAGCCCAGCGCGATAGGTCATCTCGTTCGTGCCATCGCCGACGATGACGACGAACTCGTTGGCTGCCACGGCCCAGCTGGAGGCGTCGAGTGCCGTGGTGCCCTTGATCCACAGGCTCACGCCGTCGTAGCCGCTCGCGTCCTTGCAGTCGTCGGCGCTCAAGTCGTTGGAGATCTGGACGCCGCCAGGGGCACCAGCGCCGGTGTTGGTGAAGCCGGTTCCCGAGTAGTGGACCGAGCTAGCGGTGCTGTTGGCACCCTCGCTGGAGTCGATGACACACTCGGTGCCGGAGAGGTCAGACACCGTGGGGGTCAGCGTGCCGTCGGCCGAGCCGGGGTTCTTGCGGATCCAGTAGCCCTTGGCGCCGTCCTCGAAGGTGGCGAAGGGCGCGCAAACGTCGGCCGCGCCGCCGCCCGTGCCCGAGCCGCCGGTGTTGGAGCCGCCGCCGGTGTTGGAGCCGCCGCCGGTGTTGGACGCGCCGCCGAGGTTGCCGTCGTCGCCGTCGTCGCTCGAGCACGCCGCCAAGAAGGAAAGCGCGGCGCCCGCACACAGAACACTGAGAGATTGTCGGAGAGCCATGATGATTCGTCTTTCTTCGGGTAAGTCGCCGCTCCTGGAAGAGGGTCGACGTCCGTCCGCGTCGTGGTCGTGTTGCGCGGTCCAGGTAACGATTCACTACCGATCCGCGGCAGCCTGCGCAGTCAAAGCGGCAAATAGACCAGGCAAATCCGGACGCGTGTCGGCTCGAGCGCGCAGTAAATCGCGGAAATACACCAGGCGATTTCGTTCAGGATTTTCGGCGTGAGTTCGGGCTCGAGTCCAACTGTGTGCCGTCAGCGAAAGATCGGAAGAAAGTGCTTCCACACGATCGGCACGAGGGACGCGAGGCACCCCGATGGCTCGGTCGCGTACCCCGAGCGTGCCGGACCGGGGCCCGGCTCTTTCCGGGGCATCGCTCCCTGGGCACCGCGTGCCCGAACGGCCCCCGTGGGGAGGGGAGGAGGGCGTTCGTCCCAGCCGAGGCACCTGCGGACGGGGCAGGAATCGTGCGGCGGGGCGGCCCTCGTGCAACCGCTCGTGATCTTTGCAGGAAGGTTGCTAGCTTCCGGCCCCCATGTCCCAGACCTCCTACCCCAAGAGCAAGATCAAGGTCCTTTTGCTCGAGAACATCCACGAGACGGCGCGCACGTTGTTCCGCGCCGATGGCTTGGATCTCGAGGTGCTACCGGGGGCGTTGAGTGAGAGTGAGCTGATCGAGCGGATCCCCGAGGTCCACCTGCTCGGCATCCGTTCCAAGACGAACGTCACGCCTGCCGTGCTCGATGCGGGCAAGCGTCTGCTCGGCGTCGGCTGCTTCTGCATCGGCACCAACCAGGTGGCGCTCGAAGAAGCTCACCTGCGTGGTGTGCCCGTCTTCAACGCGCCGTTCTCCAACACCCGCTCGGTGGCCGAGCTGGTGATCAGCCACGTCGTCGCGCTGGCTCGCCACGTCTCCGATCAGGTCCGCGACATGCACGCGGGCATCTGGAACAAGAGCGCGACCGGCTCCTACGAGGTTCGCGGCAAGACGCTCGGCATCGTGGGCTACGGCCGCATCGGTCGTCAGGTCGGCGTGCTGGCCGAAGCCATGGGCATGACCGTGTACTACACGGACATCGAGCAGCAGCTGCCGATGGGCAACAACCGTTTCGTGCCCGAGCTCGACGAGCTGCTGCGCCGGTCGGACTTCGTCACGCTCCACGTGCCGGAGACGGCCGAGACCAAGAACATGATCGGCGCTGCGCAGATCGCCCAGATGAAGAAGGGCAGCCGCCTGATCAACCTGGCGCGCGGCACGGTCGTCGAGATCCCCGCTCTGGCCGACGCGCTGAAGAGCGGTCACCTCGCCGGCGCGGCCGTCGACGTGTTCCCCGAGGAGCCGGCCAAGAACGGTCCCGGCTTCGTCTCCGAGCTGGTCGGTCTGCGCAACGTCATCCTGACGCCGCACGTCGGCGGCTCGACCGAAGAGGCGCAGGAGAACATCGGCACCGAGGTGGGTCAGCGTCTGCTCGACTACCTCAACGCCGGTATGACCACCGGCTCCGTCAACTTCCCGCAGGTGGGTCAGCCGCTCTTGCCCGGCAAGCACCGCATCCTCAACGTTCATCAGAACGTCCCGGGCGTGCTCACCGCCATCAACGGCATCATCAGCGCCACCAAGGCCAACGTCTCGGCGCAGGTGCTGGCGACCGATCCGACCGTGGGCTACCTGGTCATGGATCTCGATCGCAGCGTGAGCGACGAAGTGAAGGAAAAGGTCAGCGCGCTGGATACCAGCATCCGCACGCGCATCCTCTACTGAGCCTTGCATCGGCGAGAACCGTCTCGGGAGGAGTCTTCGGAAGAACCGAGGACTCCCCGAGAGCCGGACCTCTGAACGCCGCGCGGACCGACCGCGCGGCGTTCTTCGTTCGTGGCTGGGCGAGCTCGTGGGCCCCGAAGTGCACTGATCGGCCGGAGAACGGGGCCGTTTCGCCCGTGGGCCGCGCCAGGTTAGGCTAGGTGCGTGTCGGTCCTGGCTCCGGGCATCCTGATCGCCGCGCCGCCCCTCGACGATCCCCATTTCGATCGGTCGGTGGTGCTCCTGGCCTCGCACGACGAGGAAGGCGCCTTCGGCTGGGTGATCAACGGCTCCGAGGTGATGAGTCTCGAGGAGCTGCTGGTGCGAGCGGGCATCAGCGACGAACCCCGTGAACTCCCCGGAGTGGTGCGCCGTGGCGGCCCGGTGTCGGAGGAGCAGGTGTGGCTGGTCTATCCCGAGGGTTCCCGCTTGGTGGGAGTCGAAGGTCAGATCCAGGTGGCGCCGGGGCTCATGGCCACCGCGTCGCGTACCTTCCTCGAGGAGTTGGCCGGTGGCCGAGCAGTGCCGGGCCTCTTGGCCATCGCCGGCTACGCGGGTTGGGGCCCCGGCCAGCTGGAGCGAGAGATCCAGCGGGGCTCGTGGCTACCGGGGCCTGCGGACGTCGATCTGGTGCTGGAGACCCCGGCCGCGGACGCCTGGTTCCGGGCCTACGAGCGGGTCGGCACGTCGCCCTTCGCCTTCGCGACGCGCACGGTGGGACTCGCCTGAATGCGCGGCGCTGCACTGGCAGTCGCGGTCGGCTGCATCGGCGTGGCGGTGAGCTCCTGGTCGGCGCCAGGTAGCGCGGCGCCAGCCGGCGCAGGAAAGGTCTGCTCCGCGCGTCGTTGCCCGGCCGAGATGGCCGAGGTCGATGGCTTCTGCATCGATCGCTGGGAGGTGCACACCGTCGACGTCGCCACCGGCGCCCGCCTCTCGCCTCACTATCCACCCGAGCCCAAGCTGCTCGCCTTCGTCCACGACTACTGGACCGTCGAAGCACCGCGCGTGGGCAGCCAACGCGCCCGCGCGCTGCCTCTGCCGCCGCTTCCCGACGTGCAGCGCGGGGCCTTCTCCCCTCGCGCGGTGAGCGCGCCGGGCGAGCTACCGCAAGGCTATTTCACCTACTTCAGCGCCAAGCGAGCCTGTGAGAACGCCGGCAAGCGGCTGTGCAGCGAAGCGGAGTGGACCCAGGCGTGTCGCTCACGGGGCGGGACCAAGCACCCCTACTCCGATCATTTCGAGCCCGGGCGCTGCAACGTGTTCCGCAACATGCACCCGGCTTACGAGCTGCACGGCAACTCGTCGCTCGGACATCTCGATCCACGCTTGGGCCTCGTTTGGGAAGAGGGCACGAAGCCGCTCTTGCTCACGACCGGACAGCTACCGGGCTGCGTATCGATGACCCGTCAAGACGGCGCCGTCTACGACATGGTCGGCAACCTCGACGAGTGGATCGAAGATCCGGAAGGAACCTTCTTGGGTGGCTTCTTCTCTCGTTCGACGCGTGACGGCTGCGAAGCGAAGATCGACGGACACGCGGCCATCTACACCGACTACTCGCTCGGCACGCGCTGTTGCGCGGCGCCCCAGGCCGCGACGCCCTGCACGAGCACGGGCAGCACCGCGCCAGCCAAGGCCGGCAGCGGCGCGTCATCCCGGACGGGCAGCAGCGCGAAGGGTGGGTAGCGTCCGACCCATTGGCCGAAGGTGGCTCCGCTTTCCCAGAAGCCGGCCCGATCGGCATCCAGCCCCTTGCCCGGGGCTCTCAGCTTGGCAAATTGACCCGACCTCATGGCGGCATGTACCCCCGACAGCTCGGTGCGCTGGTTGCGGTCTCTCCGATCGCAGGTGCTACCGCCATGCGCGATCGACGAAGACGACGACGTCCTGGGCGACGACGCCTACTGGACGTACCTGCTGGCTCAGCGTGAAGAGGCGTTGGCCGCCGTCCGCGGCTACGAGCGCGCGTTGCATCAGGTGGCCCTCCTGGCCCTGACCGATGCCAGCCTCGATGTCTACCTGAGCGCGCGGGCACGCTTCCTCGCCACGCTGCCGTTCACGCGCGACAGGCTCAGCGACGACCGCGACAGTGAGCTCTCCACGCTGCGCAGTGAGTTGTGTCGCCAGCTGTCGGAGCGCGGCACCTGCGCGGTGCTCGACGCAGTCCGCAAGTATCGCGATACGCTGGAGCGCTTGCGGCCCGCCTCGATCGGCCCCTGCGCCTGAGTGATCAGCCGCGCCCGCGGGAGCGCAGCCGTTCGGCGAGACGCGTGAGGCCCTGTTCGAGCGCCAGCAAGGCCGCCGGATCGGCCTTCTTGCCATAGGTGGAGAGCGAGACGGCCAGCGAGCGCTGCCCGCCTGCGGCCGGAAGCGTCCGCAACACCAGGGCCGCACCATCCAGCTCGTCCCAGCTGAGCGCCAAGTCGCGACCGGGCTCGTGGGAGAGCACGCGACCGCTGAGTCGTTGCCCTTCGGGGAGCTCGAGCGAGACGCGCTCGCCCACGCCGCTCACGTCCGCGCGCGTCTCCCCGAGCCAGCTGCGCAGGCCGAGCGCCGTCGAGAAGTAGAAGTGCACGAGCTCGGGTGTGGTCTCGGCTCGCTGGAAGAACCAGTGCACGTCCCGCGAACGCGACGGGTGACGGGTGACCGCGTGTTCGAGCAGGCTGAGTGCGAGCGCCCAAGACGAGCGGAAGCCGTCCAGATCGTCTCCATCGTCGAGGCCTTCGTGGACGAGCCGCACGTGGTCGCCGTCGAGGCTGAGCGCGACCAAGGTACCGCCTGCGCGCAGCACCAGCTGTCGGTGGGGATCGACGCGCTCCACTTGCAGCTCCATCGAGGCGCCCAAGCTGGGCCAACCGAGCTGGAAGCGACGTTCGCCGAGGCTGCCGCTGACCTTGTCGGCGTGCCAAGTCGAGAGGCCCTCGGCCGTGCTGAGTGCGTGCCAGAGGAGCGTCGGGGATGCCTCGATCCGACGCGAGAGTTGGAGCAGCGCCACGGCGTCAGGCTATCATGCGCGAGGGAGGCGCCGCGACGGAGCTTGCGGGTTTGGTCGGGTGTATCGGTTTCACGTTTGCAGATGCAAAAGGGTTGCGTTTGAGGCGGGAGCGGGTTACGGCTGCGCACCCGGGCATGTCATTCGCCATCTTTCCGCGCCGTTCTTCGACGGCCTCGCGGCTCCTCGCGGCCTCCGTGGCCTGCGCGGGAGGGCTGGTCAGTGCCTCGGCACTGGCTCAGTCCGCTCCAGCGGGCGCAGCTCCCGCGAGCACCGCAGCTCCCACGAGTACTGCAGCTCCCACCAGCACCGTGACCCTGCCGCGATTGCTCGACGCTTCGCCTCCCGCCTACCCCGCGGGTGAAGTTCGCGAGGTCGACGTCGTGCTCGTGGTCGTGATCGCCGAGACCGGCGCTCTCGACGATGCCGCCTTCGATTCGGCGAGCCAGCAGGGGAGCCCGCTCGAGGCCAGCGCCGCCGAAGCGTTCGTCCAGAGCGCGCTCGAGGCCGTGCGTGGTTACCGCTTCGAACCAGCTCGACGGGACGGACAGCCGATCCGAGCGCGCATCCGCATTCCTTTCGCCTTTCGTCCGACCTTGCCCGTGGTCGCTTCGGCCCCGGCGCGAGAGAGCGCGGGGAGCGCGAACGAGCCTGCTCCCGAGCCCCACGTCCCATCGAGCCACGCGCTCCACGGCGACGACGCTCACCTGGAGGTGACCGTCCACGGCGACCGTCCTCTGCGCACCGAGCGGCGCGCGGCCAGCGACTATTTCCTGCACCGCGAGCAGCTGGAGGCGGCTCCCCACCTGGAGGGTGTCGACGCACTGCGCACCGTACCCGGCCTGAGTGTTTTCCGCACCGAAGGGCTGGCGTCGGCGCCCTCCTATTCGCTGCGCGGCTTCGACTCGGAGCACGGTCAGGACATCCAGTTCAGCGTGGGTGGTCTACCCATCAACCTGCCGAGCCACATCCATGGCCAAGGCTATGCCGATCTCGGCTTCTTGATCGGCGACGTGGTCGACGAGCTGCGGGTGAGCGAAGGCGTCAGCGATCCCAAGCAAGGCGACTTTTCGGTGGCCGGCTCGTTGGACGTCGGGCTCGGCGTCGATGGCGAGCGGCGCGGCTTGACCAGCAAGACCAGCTACGGCTCGTTCGATACCTTCCGGCAGCTGTTGGTTTGGGCGCCCAAAGAAGCGGCGCGCGAGAGCTTCGGGGCCGCGAGCTACACCAGCACGTCGGGCTACGGTGAGAACCGCGCCGGCCAGGCCGCCAGCGGCATCATTCAACATCGCTTCGGCGAAGGGCCGCTCAGCGTCCGCTTCGTCGGCTTCGCCCACGGCGCCAGCGCTGGCTCGGCCGGTGTGGTGCGGCGCGACGACATCAACGCGGGCGTGGTCTGCTTCACCTGCGTTTATCCGTACGCCACGGCGCGCGCTCAGGGCACCACGGCTCAGCGCGTCATGGCTGGCTTCTTCGTCGACTATCGCGGCCCCGAGCACGCGTCCGGCAGCCTGGGACTCTGGGTCGGACGTGACGACTACCGAGGTCAGCAGAACTTCACCGGCTTCCTCGAGAAGTCGCAAACGCTGCCGCTCGAGAGCGGTCGCGGCGATCTGATCGAGCAGCTGAACGTCACCGACTCGGTGGGGCTCCTGGGCCGCTACCGAACCGAGGCCTTCGAGCCGACCGAGTGGGCGCACGGCACGGTCGAGGTTGGCTCCGACGCGCGCCTCGACTTCATCAACCAGCAGCAGAACCTGCTCGATGCCAGTGTGCGCAACCAGACCTGGGACCGCCGCGTGGATGCGGGGATCTCGGCCCTGGACGTGGGCCTCTGGGGTGATCTGGACTGGATGCTGGGTGAGAAGTGGGTGCTGCGCGCCGGTGCTCGCGCCGACTTCCTCTCCTACATCGTCGATGATCGACTGGGGAATCGCCCCAGCCAGGATCGAGACCAGGACTCTTTCTGGCCGGGGTATCGCCGCTCGGCGAGCGGTGTGGCCTTCGGTCCCCGCGCCAGCATCGAGTACGAGGCGCTGCCTTGGATGACCTTGCTCGGCTCCTACGGTGAGGGCTACCGCTCCCCGCAAGCGCGCCTCTTGGCCGATGGCGAGAGCGCGCCCTTCACCAAGGTTTGGTCGGGGGACGTGGGGGCGCGCTTCCGTTTGGATCCGCGCGTCGAGCTGTCGCTGGCCGGGTACCTCACGCGACTCTCCGACGACGTGGCCTTCGATGCGTCCGAGGGTTCTCTGTCACGCATCGGCGCGACCGAGCGGCTCGGCGGCACGTTCTACAGCGTAGTTCGCCCGACCGATTGGATGCTCACCTCGCTGTCGGCGACCTACGTCCACGCCGTCTTGCTCGAGCCGCCCCCGGCTACCGCCGAGGAGCCGAGCCCGCCATTCGTGCCTGGTCAGCCGGTTCCCTACGTGCCGCCGCTGGTCATCCGCCTCGACAGCTCGGCCACCCGGCAGCTGGTCGCCGACGTCGCGGGCAAGCCGCTCGTGGGGCGTGTCGGCCTGGGCCTGTCGTTCTTGGCCGGGCGACCTCTGCCCTATGGGCAGACTGCCGTGCCCGTGGGGCTGCTCGATGCCTCGGCTGGCGTGTCGTGGGGCCCGTTGCAGTTCGGACTCGAGGGCTACAACCTGCTCGACAGTCGCTACGCCGCCAGCGAGTACTCGTTCGTATCCAACTGGTCACCGAACGAGCCGAGCTCGCGCCTGCCCGCTCGCCACATCGCGGCCGGCGCGCCGCTCACTTTGCTCGGTACGCTCGGGGTGACGCTGTGAGCAGGCTCGGTACGCTCGCGCGCACGCCGATGCTGGCCCTCGCTCTGGTTGGCTTCGGGGCGTTCGGTTGTTACGAATCACCGCAGCAGTCGGTCGAGCTGGCGCTCGAGCTGGCTGGCACGCCTGCCAGCGATGCTCCGCTGAGCGACGAGGGGACGGCCCGGCTGTCGCGGGCAGAGCTGGCTTTCGGCCCATTTTGGCTGTGTCCGGGGGCGCAGGCCGGGGAGCTGTGCGATACGGCGCGGCTCGAGTGGCTCGACGCGGCGCGTGTCGATGTCTTGTCCTCGTCGGCCCAGAGCGTGGGTGAACTGCGGGGGGTGACCGGTGAGGTTCAGTCGTACATGTACGATCTGGGCATCAGTTCTTTGCTCGGTGAGCCGGGCAGCTCCTTCGTCGCGCCGGTCGTGGACGAGCTGGGCGGCTCGGTCTGGCTCGAAGGCACGGCCAGCGTGCGCGGCGTCGATGTGCCGTTCGGTGTTCGGCTGACCATCGCCACGGTCGAGAAGAGCGAGCAGGGCGTGCCGGTGGTGCGCAAGAGTACGAGCGAGGCCTTTTCTCATCGGGTGAGCGAGGCCGACGAGGCGCTACGCGTCGAGTTCGATCCCAACGCGTGGCTCGGCTCACTGCGCGCAAGTGACCTCTTGGTGGACGCGCCGTGCGCCGAAGGGGTCGAGCTCGGTTGCCGTGAGGGGCTGGAATTGCGCTGCGAAGCGGGTGTCGAGGTGGGGACGCGAAGCTGCGCAGCCCTCGACCAGGCCTGTCGGGCTGGTGAGGGCTGCGTGGAGCAGCTCGGCTGGAGCGAGGACGAGCCAGCCTACCGGGCGCTGGTGCAGGCCGTGACCGCCGGCGTGCGTCCTCGCTTCGAGTTTCGCTGACGAGCCGTTCCTCAGCGGGCGATCTGGGCCGACTGCCCCGAGAGGCGCTGCGCCTTGTGCACCAGTTCGCCGAACTCGCGTCGATAGCCGGCGGAGTCGTTGCCTCGCGCCGAGTCGGCCAGGCCGGTCACCATGGCGTAGGTCGCCTGCCCCTTGTACTCCGAGTTGCGCAGCAGCATGCCGAAGCTGGCCACCGCCGCCGAGAAGCGGAAGTTCGCGCTGGGCGCGACGGCCTGAGCGGGCGTCAGCACGGGGAACTGCTCGAGCCGGCTCTCTTTGCCCAGAGGCTGCTTGAAGCGCAGCTTCACGTTGCAGAGCTCACTGTCGCTGCCGATGGGGGCCGCGTTGGCCTGGTAACGCAGGCTCTCCTCCTTCAGCGCGACGCGCGCCTGGGCCGGATCGAGCAGCTCGTACAGCGCGGTGACGCTGTGCCCGGCGCCGATCTCGCCAGCGTCCTTCTTGTCGTTGGCGAAGTCCTCCGTCGCCAGGCGCCGATTCTCGTAGCCGATCAGGCGATAGGCCCCGACCAGACGCGGGTTCATCTCCACCTGGATCTTCACGTCCTGCGCGATCGTCACCAGATTTGCGCCGCCCTCGGCGACCAGCACCTTCTGCGCCTCTTCGTAGCTGTCGATGTAGGCGTAGTTGCCGTTGCCGTGGTCGGCCAGCTTCTCCAAGGTCGAGTCCTTGTAGTTGCCCATGCCGTAGCCGAGCACGGTGAGGAACACCCCGCTGTCGCGCTTCTGCTCGATCAGGCGAACAAGCTCACTCTCGCTGGTCGTGCCGACGTTGAAGTCGCCGTCCGTCGCCAGGATGACGCGGTTCACGCCGCCCTTCTGGAAAGACTCCTGCGCGGTGCGGTAGGCCAGCTCGATGCCCTCGCCGCCATTCGTGCTGCCGCCGGCCTCCAGGTGTTCGAGCGCTTCCAGGATGCGGCCCTTCTGGTTGGCGGGCGTGGAAGGCAGGACCAGGCCGCTGGCGCCCGCATACACGGCGATGGCCACGCGGTCCTTTTCACCCAAGGTCGAGAGCAGGGCAGAGAACGAACGCTTCAGCAGCGGCAGCTTGTTGGCGTCGCTCATCGAGCCCGACACGTCGAGCAGGAAGACCAAGTTGCGAGGCGGCAGGTTCTTCGTCTCGATGACGCGGCCCTGGAGTCCGATGTGAAGCAGCTTGTGCTCGGGCGCCCAGGGAGCGGGCGCCACCTCGGTGTAGACCGAGAAGGGTGCATCGCCGCGCGGCGCGGGGTAATCGTAGTCGAAGTAGTTGATCAGCTCTTCGATGCGAACGGCGCCGGCCGGTGGCAGGGATTCGCCCTGCAGGTGACGGCGGACGTTGGCGTAGGAGGCCGTGTCGACGTCGATGGAAAAGGTGGAGAGCGGCGCGCGGTTCACCCCGACGAAGCCGGTCTCTTCCACGTGGTCGTAGGCCTCGGTCGAGAACTCGCTATCGGCGAGCTGTGCGGTCGCACCCTGCGCGTGGCCGCCCGCCACCTGGGCCTTCTTGACGCCCTGTCGGGACTCCGCGGCCGTCACCGGAGACGCGGCGGGCGGAGCAGCCACGGAAGGTTGGCCGGGGGCTACGGCAGCCATGTCGGCTGCCTCCTCGTGAAGGACGGG
>DATIDO010000405.1:0-3291 GCA_035456245.1 Polyangiaceae bacterium | reverse complement strand
AGAGCAAGCCCAGCCCCAGTGAAGAGACCGAGCAGCGCGTGATCAACGGCCGCCGTATGGCGCTGTTGGCTGCGGAAGGCGGCATGGACAAGAAGGCCGTGGGCGTCGAGATCATCGATGTGGTCGGGCGCGTCGACTACGCCGACTACTTGGTGCTGATGAGCGGCACCAGCAATCGTCACTGCGCAGCCATCGCCGGAGGCGTCGAAGAGGCGCTCGCCAAGGCTGGCCACAAGGCGCTCAGCGTCGAGGGCGCCAGCCAGGGTGAGTGGGTGCTGCTCGACTTCTTCGACGTAGTCGTCCACGTCTTCTCCGACGACGCGCGCGATCTCTACGATCTGTCGGGCTTGTGGATGGACGCGCGTCGCGTGCCCGTTCCCAGCCGGCCGGCAGAAGGCCCGCAGAGCAGCCGCGACCGCGGCGACTGAGCGCACGCGCCATGCGGCTCTGGGTCGTGGCGGCGGGCAAAATCAAAGAGAAGCCCCTGCGTCTGGTAGCCGATGACTACCTCGGGCGCATCGCGCGTTACGCGCGCATCGACGAAGTCGAGACGCGTGACGAGACCGGGCTCGCCAAGGCGATCCCCGAGGGCGCGCGGTTGATTGCGCTCGAGGTGCTCGGTACGGCCTACAGCAGCGAGCGCTTCGCCAAGAAGCTGGAGAGCTGGGGCAGCACGGGCAAGGGCGAGATCGCCTTCGTCATCGGCGCGGCCGAAGGTATCCCCGCCGAGCTCAGCAAGCGGGCGGACGAACGCATCAGCCTCTCCACGATGACCCTGCCTCACCGTTTGGCGCGAGTGCTGCTCTACGAGCAGATCTATCGCGGCTTCTCGATCTTGCGCGGGGAGCCCTACGCCCGAGAAGGCTGAACGGTTCGCGCCGTTCAGGACCCGGGCGTGCCCTGGGCGAGCGCCTTGCGCCGGCTCTTGTGGACCAACCAGGCAATGCCAATCGAGACGCCGTAGAGGACGCACAGCGGGCCGGCCAGGAGCAGCTGGCTGAGCGGATCGGGCGGGGTGAAGATGGCGGCCAGCACGAAGGCCACGACCACGAAGTAGCGCGCGAAGCGGATCAGGTGCGTGTGGTTGATCATCCCCACGAAGGCGAGGAAGAACACGATCACGGGGATCTCGAAGACCAGGCCGAATGCCAGCAGCGCCTGGATCACGAACTCCATGTACTCGTCGATCATCACCGTCGGTTCGACGCGGATCGGCGACGAAGGATCCACGTTCGCGAGCCCGAGCAGGAAGTCGAAGGCCGCGGGGAAGGCGACGCTGAGGCCGAAGTAGGCGCCTGCCAGGAAGAGCAGGAAGCTGGACGCCACGAACGGCAGCGCCAGCCGCTTTTCACGCGAGTACAGGCCGGGCGCCACGAAGGCCCAGACCTGGTACAGCATGAAAGGGAGCGACAGCACCAACCCGCCCAGCATGGCCAGCTTCACGTAGGCCAGGAACAGCGAGGCGGGCGCCGGGTAGTGGAGCGTCGGCTTGGTGCCGACCGATTCGTTCCAGCCGGCGACGAAGGGCTGGGTCAGGAATTCGAGCAGCTTCTCTTTGAAGAACCAGGCGATGCCGGCGCCGACGACGAACGCCATGGCGGCACGGACGATGCGCGCGCGGAGCTCGTCCAGGTGCTCCCAGAATGTCATCGACGAGGGATCGGGCGCTGGCATGGGGTTGGGGCACGGGCCGCCCCTGCGGCCTCAGCGCCTGTCTTTTGGCGGAAGTTCGCCCGAATCGATAGGGTAGATCGCCACGGACCGCTTGCGTTCTGGCGCAATGGAGCGGCGACTCACGGGCGTCTCGGGGCGGGTGTTCACACGCTGGCGCGGCTGCCTGTCGGGGAGCGCTTGGCTGGGCGGGGGTTCGCTGGCCGAAGGACGTAGGGCAAGGGGGGGCTGACTGGGGGTCATGAAGCTACCGCCTCCTGAGCGGGACGAAGGCCTGCACTCACCGGCAGGGCAGGAAAGTCGAACAGATCGTCGGCCAGAGCTCCCCCAGCATCTGCGCCTTCGATCGGGTACTCGTCCTCCGCTGCCGGAGGCGTGGGCTCGTCGCTCGGGTAGTCGTAGCGGTCCCGTGCGGCTTGGATCTCTCCCCGGAGCAGAGCTCGCAGCTCCTGCACTCCGTCGATGCCTTCTTCGCGCAGGATGGCGTCGATGCCAGTCTGCGCGCGCATCTCCGTCGTCATCTTGCGCAAGCGGCCGACCCACTCGCCCGCAGTGCGGAGCATCGTGGGGAGCTTCTTGGGGCCGACGACGACGAGGGCCACGATGGCAACCACCGCGACCTCGCTGAAGGCTACTCCGAACACCTTGTGACGGTAGCGCGCTGGTTCGCGAATGCGAATGCATTGCGCGAAAATTCGGCGAAATCGTCGCGAAATGAGCCTCGCGACGCCTACATCGGCTACCGAGGGATGCCGCAGTGGGCGACCCAACGCGCTCCGAAATTCCCGCCGCCGGCAGGGCGCGCTCGGGCTCGGAATGGGTCAACTGGTTCGGAGCGCGGCGGGAGCGCTCGGCCCCCGGGAGCACTCTGCGACGAGAGGACCCAGCGGCGGGAGCACTCGGCGGTGGGGTGCACGCGGCGGCGGGAGAACCAATGCCCGCCGCCCGGAGCTTCCCTCGGTCTTCGCCCGGTCTTCCCTCGGCTCGTTCGATACGCGGTTCAGCGACCGAGCGAGCGGGCGATCACGACGCGTTGGATCTGGCTGGTGCCCTCGTAGATCTGCAGAACCTTGGCGTCGCGCATCAGCTTCTCGACGGGGTAGTCCTTCACGTAGCCGTTGCCGCCGAAGATTTGGACGGCGTCGAGCGCCGTCTGCATCGCGCGATCGGCGCCGAAGGCCTTGGCGTAGCTGGACACGATCGGGTCACGCACACCGTTGTCCAAGTTCCACGCTGCCTTCTGGTAGAGCAAGCGCGTGGCCTCGGTTCCGATGGCCATGTCGGCCAACATGGCCTGCACCATCTGATGCTCGATGATGGCCTGGCCGAAGGTCTTGCGCTCCTTGGCGTAGGCGAGCGACTCGTCGAGACAGCGCTGCATCAAGCCGGTGGCCATGGCGCCGATGTCGGGGCGCGTCTGGTTGAAGGTCTCCATGGCCAGCTTGAAGCCGTGGCCCTCGGGGGCGAGCAGGTTCTCCTTGGGGACCTTCACGTCCTCCAGGAAGATCTGCGCGGTGTCGCTGGCGCGCTGCCCGAGCTTGTCCTCCTTCTTGCCGACCTTGAGGCCGGGCGTGTCGCGATCGACGATGAAGGCCGCGATGCCCTTGTGCCGCTTGGCCG
>DATIDO010000404.1:0-4439 GCA_035456245.1 Polyangiaceae bacterium | reverse complement strand
AGAACGAGGCCATCACCTTCCCCGAGGCTCCGCTCCCCATCCGCGCGCGCGCCAGCGCCGACTTCGCCTCGCCGCCCGAGCTGCGTGTCACTTGGCTCGGTCACTCGACCTTGCTGATCGAGATCGACGGGCACCGCCTGCTCACCGATCCCGTCTGGGGTGAGCGCACTTCGCCGTTCACCCACCTGGGGCCGCGCCGCTTTCACCCCCCGCCCCTGCCCATCACCGAGCTGCCGGCGCTCGACGCCGTCGTCATCTCGCACGATCACTACGACCACCTCGATCTGCCGACGATCGAGTACCTGCGCGGAACCGGCGTGCGCTTCGTGGTGCCGCTCGGCATCGGCTCGCACCTGGAGTCGTGGGGCGTGCCGCGCGAGCGCATCGTCGAGCGCGATTGGTGGCAGTCGATTCGCGTCGGCGCGCTCGAATTGGTGTCGACGCCGGCCCGCCATTTCTCGGGACGCGGCACCAGTCGCGACGGTACGCTGTGGACCAGCTGGGCGATCCTGGGCCCCCAGCACCGGGTCTATTTCAGCGGCGACACGGCCATGCAGCCCGAGTTCGAAGAGATTGGTCGTCGCCTGGGGCCGTTCGACCTGACCATGCTCGAGTCCGGCGCCTACAACGCGCTCTGGGCCGACGTGCACCTGGGGCCCGAGCAGGCCGTGGCGGCGCACCGCATGCTCCGAGGCAAGCGCATGATCCCCGTGCACTGGGGTACGTTCAATCTGGCCTTGCACACCTGGATGGAGCCGCCCGAGCGCATTCGTCAGGCCGCCAAGAAGGTCGGGGTCGACGTCGTGGTGCCCCGCCCGGGTGAGAGCGTGACGCTCGACTCGCCGAACCCCACGCCCTGGTGGCCCCAGCTGCCTTGCAACGACGCCCAGAACGATCCAATTCGCTCGTCACACCTGCCTCCCGGCTGGGGACTACTCGATGGATAAGTTCACACTGCGCCAGGCCCTCCACGACTACTACGCAGGAGAGGGCTCGCTCGCCTACGTGGCTTGGATTGGTTTGGCGCTGCTGCTGGTCGGCCTTTGGCTGATCTGGCGCCACCGCGGCTTCGCGCGCGGCCTCGGCTTCGCGGCGCTGCTGGGTAGCCTCGTCCTCGGCGCGGGCGGAGGGCTCTACGTCCGCTCGCTCGACGAGCGCGCCGCCACGTCTCGCGCGGCGCTGGAGCGCGATCCTCCGAAGTGGAAGAGCGACCAACAGCAGCAGTTCTCCGGCATGTTGCAGCGTTTTCGCTGGCTCCGCTTGGTCGACGCCATCCTGGTCGGCGCCGGGCTCACCGTGGCCGTGACCGCTCACAAGCGCCCCCAACTCCGCGGCGCAGGCCTGGGGATCGCGGTGCAAGCGGCAGGTCTGTGGTGGCTCGAAGGGGTCAATCTCGGCCGCGCCGAGCACTACGCGCAGGCCATCGACGCGTTCAACGCTCAACCGAAGCGCGAACGGAACCCCAACGCACTCCACGACATCCCGACCTTCTACGAGCGGCTGCGTTGGGCCGTACGCGAAGAGGATCGTCAGTTCGTCGCGAGCCTGTTCGAGTACCCGCTGCGTCTGGGTCCGAAGGAGCTGACCAACGTCGGCGATCTGATCCACCACTACGACGAACTGTTCGACGCCGACACGCGTTACGCAGTGGAGGCAGGTCGGCCTGCCCCTGTCGGCGACGCGCCTCCCAGCGAGGGCTCCTTGCCTGGGGACGAACTGGAGTGGCGAGGCCCTTTGCTGCTGCGTCGCCGTTGCTCGCAGCCCCCAGGCGCCTGCTCGGTGCGCATCATCGGGCTGCGACGCGAGCCCCGAACGAGCCCAAAGTCGCCCCCAAATCCCACCGGCAGCCCGGAACCGGACTTCGCACCCGCGCCGGACTCCGCCAAATAGCCAGCAATTTCGCGAACTAGGCTCCGGTCGCCGCCCCACTACAACTGATCGGGCGACTGGGCTAGACCTCGCGCCGTGCAATCGAGCCCCGAGACCCGCCAGGCCCAGACCACCGACATCACCCGCGCCATGTCGGCGTTGATCACGCCGGGAGGCCGCTACGTCGGCTCGAAGGATGCTCTCGCGACGCTGGCTGGCGTTCCCGATGCGACGCTCGCCGAACTCACGTCGCTGCCGCTCGGCGCCCACGGTCAGCGCCTGGTTGCCCTGCGATACTTCATCGTCAACGGCGCGACCTGGTTGCGATACTTCTCCTGGGAAGGCCCGCTGGCCAAGCAGTCCGCTACCGGCCCTTCGCGCATCAAGGCCTTGGCCGAGCACGTGGACGCGCTGCGCGCCGACGTGGGGCCCCAGGCCACCCTGGCGAGCGAGCTCGACGCTCGTTCGCTGGAGAGCATCGCGGGTGATCTCGAGCACCTGGCGCTCGACGATGACGCTGGCCTGCGCCTGTTGGTGGCGCTCGCCCAGTACGAGGCGCTGGGCCAGCGGCTGATCGAGCGTATGTGCAGCGAGTCCGTCTCGCTCGTCGCCCACGCGCATCGCGCCGCGGATCTGCTGTATTTGGCTACCTTCGACCTGCGGCGCTTCCCGGCGACCACGGTGGGCGAGGGCTCGCTGCGCAATGTGATCGTGGCCGACAAGGGCGAGATGGGCGTGCGCGCGGTGCGCGAGGCCATCCAGCTCGGTCTGCGCCCGGTCGTGCTCTACAACCAGACGGACGACGCCGACTCCTTGCAGGTGCGTGAGGCCGAGGCCGCGCGCGGCTTCGGGATCGCGCTGACGGGTACGTTCCGCGAGAGCTACGCCAGCTACGAGCAGATTGCGCGCCGCGTGCTGGAAGACTTCGCCACGCGCTTCGGCGAGGGCGCCAGCGCCGAGCTGGCCTGCTCCGCGCTCTACCCAGGCTACGGCCCGCTCGCCGAGAACACCGCGGCCATCGAGCATTTCCGCAAGGCTGGCATCGTCTTCGTCGGTCCGATGCAGGACGTGGTGGAGCGCGCCGGTGACAAGCGCAAGTTCCGCCTGCTGGCGCAGAGCATCGATCCGCAGGCCGTGGTGCCCGGCATCGTCATGGACGAGAAGGAGCCCGAGGCCATCATCGCGGCCATCGAGCAGGGCTACGCCGAAAAGCGCTTCTCTTTCCCCGGTCGCCTCAAGGCGGCCAACGGCGGCGGCGGCCGCGGGCAGATGGTGATCGCCACGCCCGATCTGATCCCCACGGCGGTGCAGAAGGTGCTCGGCGAGATCCAGGCCAACGGCTGGGATCACGGCGTGATGTTCGAGCAGAACATCCCCGAGACCATCCACCTCGAGGTCCAGGTCGTGCGCGACCGCTACGGCAACACCCGACACTTCGGCATGCGCGACTGCAGCGAGCAGCGCGCCAGCCAGAAGATTCAAGAGGAGGCTCCGCCTGCCCTGCTCCGCTTCTTCCCCGGCCTGTCCGAGCGCATCTGTGCCGTCGCCGTGAGCATCGCCGACGCCGTCGGCTACGTCGGTGCCTGCACCGTCGAGCTGATGTTCAAGGACGGGCACTTCTACCTGCTCGAGATGAACACCCGCATTCAGGTGGAGCACCCCGTCACCGAGGCCGCGCACCGCGTGCGTCGCGGCGACACGCTCACCCCCCTGAACCTCGTGCAGCTCCAGCTCGGCGTCGCGCGCGGCCAGGCCATCGATTTTGCCCAGGCCGACGTGGTGCAGACCCACGTGGCCCGCGAGTTCCGCATCAACGCCGAGTCGTGGCGCGCCGACGTGAAGGACTCGCGCGACGGCAAAAAGGGCCTGTTCTTGCCGAACGGTGGCACCTTCGACGTCATCGAACTGCCCGACGCCGCTCGCGTGCGCGAGGCGCTCGTCAAGGCCGGTGTCGCGGGCATCGCCGATCTGCAGGTGCGTTTGGACTCGGGCTTCGAGGTGGGTGACAAGCTGGTCAACAAGGACCCGACCTTCGCCAAGCTGATCGTCTCGCTGCAGGCTGACGAAGCGCACCGCGCGGACGAGTACGAGCTGCTCCGCCTGGCCTCGATCGAGGTGCTGCGCGAGCTGCGCATCGAGGGCCGCCAGGCTCTGCCCACGGGCGCGATCCTCGAGGATTCGCCCTTCCAGACCAACATCGCCGATCACGTTCGCGTCCTGGACGCCGAGCTGCTCCGCGCCCACTCCAAGGCTGCCGTCCCCGGCCGCCACGTGAACTGGGTTGTCGGCATGCTGCGCGCCGAGAGCTGAGCGGTTCGGCGCCGGCGCGGGTTGCTGCGCGACGGCGCCGCGCAGCGGCGGCTTGCGCGAGGGTGAAGTTGGGTCGCGCCGGCGCGGGTGGATTCAGCTGAGTAGGCGGTGGCTCTGTTGGTGATCGTGCGGTCCCGAGTTGGGCCGGGGCCCGAGAAATGAGCAGAGCAGGCTGGGGCCCGAGACAGGCGGAGCGCTCCGCGCCGGCGCGGGAATCGACAGAACGGGGACGAATTTCGTTGACTGAAAATCTGGGTGCG
>DATIDO010000403.1:0-4816 GCA_035456245.1 Polyangiaceae bacterium | reverse complement strand
ACACCGACCGCAACGCCGCGGCCGGACGCCTGGTGGTCGTACCAAACGTGGCAACCACTCTGCAGTGTTTGGGGCGGCGGAAGCGACGGAAGCCGCATGCAAGCCAGCGCCCCGAGCGACGCACCCATCGTACCCAGCAGCCGATGCAGCCGATGCCCCCGATGACGCGCGCGCATGGTGACATGGGACCACCAGTGGAGCCGGTCGACGAGGGAAATGTGGCTGCGCGGTCGCAACCGTGACGGTCGAGCGAGCCCGACGGGGCGGGTGCGCGCGCGCCGAACTCGGGAGAGCTGGGGCCATACTGCGCTGGGCAACGCCGGCGCCCCGAGAAAAGGCCCTGTTTGCGGCGCCTATGCTCGCTTCGGCGGGGAAACTGGCGCGTGCTCCCCATTCGGGATAGAGGGCGCGCGTGCGTTTCGTCGACGAATGTGTGGTGCGAGTCGAAGCTGGTGACGGCGGAAATGGCTGCGCGTCGTTTCGGCGAGAGGCCTTCGTGCCCTTCGGCGGCCCCTCGGGCGGCGATGGCGGCAACGGCGGTTCGGTCGTGTTCGTCGGCGACGAGGGCAAGAATTCGCTGCTCGATCTGACGCAGTCGCGCGTGCTGCGCGCCGCGCGCGGCGAGAACGGACGCGGCAGCGACCAGTACGGCAAGACGGGCGAGAGCACCTTCATCCGCGTGCCGGTCGGCACCGTGGTGAAGAACGACGAGACCGACGAGCTGGTCGGCGAGTTGCTCGAGCACGGTCAGGAGCTGATCGTCGCGCGCGGTGGCGTCGGTGGCCGCGGCAACAAGCACTTCGCCACGCCGACCGATCGAGCTCCGCGCAAGACCGAGCCCGGCACGCCCGGTGAGGCCTTCGACGTGCGCCTCGAGCTGCGCGTCATGGCCGACGTCGGCATGCTCGGCTTCCCCAACGTCGGCAAGAGCACCTTCATCGCGGCGGTCAGCCGCGCCCGCCCCAAGATCGCCGACTACCCCTTCACCACCCTGGTTCCGCAGCTCGGCGTGGTCTTGCTCGACGAATGGGTCGGCGCCGAACCCGGCGACACCTTCGTCGTGGCCGACATCCCCGGCCTCATCCCCGGCGCCAGCGAAGGCGCGGGCCTCGGCATTCAGTTCCTCAAGCACGTCGAACGCACGCGCGTGCTGCTCCACCTGGTGACGCTCGACTACGACGAAGAGCGCGAGCCGCTGGCCGACTACGACGCCGTGCGTCAGGAGCTCGAGAAGTTCGACGCCGAACTGGCGCAGCGCCCCGAGATCGTTTGCCTGTCGAAGGCCGACGTGACCGAGGTGCGGGAAGCCTACGAAGAGCTGCGAGCCAAGTTCGCCGAGCGCGGCATCGAACTGCACCTGATCAGCGCGGCCACGCGCGAGGGTATCAAGCCGGTGATCGCGCAGCTGCGTGACCGCCTGGCGGACGCCGCCAGCTGAGTTCGCCGACGTGGCTCGGGCCCCGGTCCGAGTCGGGGCCGCGAGACGCACGACCGAGCCTTCGCCTGGGCCCTCGATCTTTCCGGGCCCTCAGGGTCCTGCGAAGGGATCGAACTCGTCGTCGAAGTTGTGCTCGGAGTCGAGGTTGTCGAAGCGCGTGTGCTTCGAGGAGAACTTCACCTTCACCGTGCCGGTCGGGCCGTTACGTTGCTTGGCGATGATCACCTCGGCCAGGCCTTTGTCGGGGCTGTCCTGGAAGTAGTACTCGTCGCGGTAGATGAACATGATGGCGTCGGCGTCCTGCTCGATGGCGCCGGATTCGCGCAAGTCGCTGAGCTGGGGGCGCTTGTCCTTGGTGGTGCGCGTCTCCACCGAGCGGTTCAGCTGGCTGAGCGCGATCACCGGCACGCCCATTTCCTTGGCGAACTGCTTCAACCCTCGAGAAATTTCGCTGATTTCCTGCTCGCGGCTGGTCACGCCTTTGCGGCCCTGCATGAGCTGCAAGTAGTCCACCGCCACCAGGCCGATCTCCTGGGGGCCTGTCTTGTTGGAGCGCAGCTCGGCCTGCAGTCGACGGATCTTGGCGCGCAAGTCGAGCAGCGACAGACCCGGCGAGTCGTCGAGCCACAGCGGCATGCGACCCATGCGCGCCGCGGCGTCGGTCAACTTGTTCCAATCGTCGGCGCCCACCTGGCCGCTACGCAGGCTGGCCATGTCGACGCGCGCCTCGCTGGCCAACATACGAGCCGCCAGCTGCTCGCGGGGCATTTCGAGCGAGAAGAACGCGACCGCGAAGCCCGTCTCGTCACCGCCGCTCTGGTCGCCTGCCGAGCGGCGCTTGGCGCTCGCCAGGTTCTGGGCGACGTTGAGCACGAACGACGTCTTACCCATGCCGGGGCGTCCGGCGACGATGTAGAGGTCGCCCTTGTGCATACCCGACGTGCGCTTGTCGAGTTCGACGAAGCCCGTGGGGAAGCCGGTGACGCCGCCGCCGCGCGTGCGCGCCTCGGACAGCACGGCGAAGGCCGCACGCACCGCCACGTTGACCGGAACGATCGATGACTCGGCAGAGCTGGCGCGCGCCAGCTCGAAGATCGACTGCTCGGCCGAGTCGACGAAGTCCTGCACGTCACCACAATCGCCGTAGCCCTCGGCCGCGAAGCGCTGGCACGTGGCGATCAGGCTGCGTAGGCGCCACTTTTCGCGGATGACGCGGGCGTGCTCGCCGACGTGCGCAACGGCCGGAGTGGCGTCGACGATCTGCGCCAGGTAGGGCGTGCCACCGATCTGATCGAGGCGACCTCGATCGCGCAGGTGGCTGGCGACGGTCACGACGTCGACGGGGCGGCTGGCCGCTGCCAAGTCGACGATGGCCTCGAAGATGCGACGGTTGGCGTCGGCGTAGAAGTGCTCCGGCGCCAGGATGTCCTGGATCGCGTCGAAGGCCTCGGCCGAGAGCAGCGCCGCGCTGAGCACGGCGGCCTCGGCGTCCAAGTCGGCAGGAGGGACACGACCGGCCGTGGGGCGCAGCTCCGAGGCTGGGTCGACCTTCTGCTTGAAGCGGTTGTCTCGCGCACTGCCCGAAGTCGTCTCCACTCGCTCCGTCTCCTGGTTCTTTCCTACCGCCAAAACGCCACACCCCGAAGGCTCGACGCCCTCGGGGTGCAACTGGCCGATCCCCGACGGGAATCAGCGCGGCCTTGCGCTCCCTGTTCGAGCGCCCGGCGCTCGAACGACGACCTGCCGGGCGCCATCGCGCCCGGCAGCAGGGAGCACCGTCGAATCAGCTCGAAGCCTTGATGACCTCGACCCGCAGCGTGGCGCTGACCTGCGAGTGCAGCTTGACCTTCACCTCGGTGAGGCCCAGCACCTTGATGGGATCCGCCAGCTCGACCTTGCGACGGTCGATGACGAGCCCCTGTGCGCCGTAGGCTTCCTCGATGTCCTTGGTCGTGACCGACCCGTACATCTTGGCGTCGGCACCGACGGCACGCTCCAGCTTGACGCTGGTGCCCTCGAGCTTGGCCTTCAGATCCTCGGCGGCCTTCAAGAGCTCGGCTGCCTGGACGGCTGCCTGCTTCTTGAACTCCTCCACGCGAGCCAGGTTGCCAACCGTTGCCGGCAGGGCCAGACCACGCGGGATCAGGAAGTTGCGAGCGTAACCGGGGCGGACCTTCACGACCTCGCCGCCAGCGCCCAGGTTGTCCACGTCCTGCTGCAGGACGACACGAATCGGATTTGCCATGACGCTCCTCAGTAGTTCGTGGTGAAGGGCAAGAACGCGATCACGCGAGCGCGCTTGATGGCCAGGGTGAGATCGCGCTGATGCTTGGCGCAGGTGCTGGAGACGCGACGCGGCACGATCTTGCCGCGGTCGGTCACGAAGTAACGCAGCAGCGACGGGTCCTTGTAGTCGATGACCTGGTTCTCGTCGTTGCAGAAGGGGCAACCACGACGACGGACGCGGCGGAAGCCGCCTTCCTTCTCGGAACCGTCGTCAGCCTTGGGCGGAATGGAGCTCATCTCAGTCATCCTCGTCGTCAATGAAGCTATCGTTCAGACCGTCGTACTCCTCGCGCTCCTCGCGCTGACGGAAACGACGGGGACCATCGACCAGACCGAGCTCCTGCTCGATCGTCAGATCGACCTCTTCACCCTCGGCCGGAGGCTCGACGGCTTCGAACTTGATCGCCTCGGCATCGACCTCGATGTCACCCGGCTCGTCGTTGACCTTGACGGTCTGGAAGCGGATGACCTCGTCGAGCAGGCGGAAGTTACGCTCCAGCTCGGCCACCAGGGCGCCCTGGCCCAGGTAGGTCACGTAGATGTAAACACCACGCTTGTGCCCGTTGATCTCGTAAGCCAACGCGCGACGACCCCAGCTCTCCACTCGGGTCAACTTGCCACCCTCGCGAGCGACCACGTCTTCGACGCGGCTCGCCACACGCTCGGCGGTTTCTTTCGAGACGTCGGGTCGCAGAATGTAGACGACCTCGTACTCGCGGAGCGAAAGCTCCTTCTTTGCTGCTTCTGCCATGTGTCTCCTCTTGGACAAGGGCCCCCACCGACCATCGGCAGGAGCAAGGAGGCCGCTCTCACGAGCGGCGATTCACTCGATTCATCGCCGTCTGCAGTCCCTCTTTGACGAGCAACTCGACCGCGTCCACCGCACCTTCCAGAAGACGATCGACCGTCGGCTGGTCGGGCGGGGGGAAGCCCTGTAGCACGAAATCGGCCGTGTCACCCCGAAACTCGACGGGTGGACGACCGATTCCGAGGCGCAATCGCAAGTATCCGGGCGTACCCAGCCGCTCGGTGACCGACTTCAGCCCGTTGTGGCCGCCGGCGCCGCCGCCCTGCTTCAACATCAGCCGGCCC
>DATIDO010000402.1:0-5262 GCA_035456245.1 Polyangiaceae bacterium | reverse complement strand
GCCGCCGCCGGTCCTGCCGCCGCCGCCACGGCCGCCCCGCACGCTGTTTCAGCGGCGCCGCTGAAGCAGCCCGTCCAGCAGGGAGTCCAGCAGCCCGGCGAGCCCACACCGGCCGCGCCTGCGCTCCACTCGAGTCCTCCTCCTGCGCCAGTGCACGCGCGCCCCTCCGACATCTCGACCGCGCCGCCTCCTCCTGGCGAACCGCTCGCCGAGCGAGCTACCGAGGCCGCACCGGTGCCGCCTGCCTTCACGGCCGAGTGGGTCAACTCCTCGCGCATGCCGGCGCTCTCCAGCCCCTCGGTACCGCAGCTCCCCACGGATGAAGCGGCCCCTCCCCTGGGCCTGAGTCCGCCCACGGACAAGAACGCACCGACCTTCGATCCGCCGTCGGTCGAAACCGCACGCGCGCTGTCTCAGCCGGGGCTCGCCCCTGCCAGCGTCGAGGCCTTCCGCTCCGAGGTTCCGCCGCGCTCCAGCTCGCTCGGCTGGATCGTCACGCTCGTCTTCCTGCTCTTGGTCGGCGCCGGGCTCGGCGCCCTCTACTGGAAGAAGCCGCAGCTGTTCTTCGCCGGTCGAGACCGCATCGTCGAGCTCGCGCAGCGGGCAGGCCGCGCCGTGGGGCTCTCCTCGGCTCCCAGCCGCGTCGCAGGTCCTCCCTTCGACACGCCGAGCGCGGGCGCTGTCCTCGAACGCGCCGCCCAGCAGGCCTCCGGTTGTGCCGAGCCAGGTGGACCGACCGGACGCGGCCGCGTGAAGGTGCTCTACCAACAGGACGGCCGCGCACTGAATGCCGTCGTTTCTCCGCCCTTCCACGAGACCCAGGTCGGTCGATGCCTGGTTGGGCTCTTCAAGAACACACAGGTTCCTGCTTTCGGCGGCGAGCCGGTGATCGTCTCGAAGACGTTCACGGTGCGTTGACGGGCTCTGCTCCGAATGACGCTGCGCGGAGGGACGCGGCGCTGACGGATCAGAGGTTCGGCGACTGGAAGACCACCAGCTTCTGAGCCGTCAGATCGCGCATCGAGTCTTCGATACCGCCCAGGCCCACCCCCGAGCGTCCACGCCCGCCGAAAGGCATCCAATCCACGCGAAAGGCGGTGTGGTCGTTGACCATGACGGCGGTCGCTCGCAGGCGTCGCACGCCGTCCCACGCTGCGTCCAGATCGCGCGCGAAGACGGCCGCTTGGAAGCAAACGTCCACCGCGTTGGCTCGCTCGATGGCCTCGTCCCAACTGTCGTAGGGGTACACGGCGACGACCGGACCGAAGACCTCTTCACGCGAGATACGTGCGTCGTCGGCCGGCGCAACCAACAGCGTCGGCTCGTAGCAGCTGGCCGAAAGTGCCTTGCCGCCGACCAGCACGCTACCGCTGCGCGCCGCCTCCTCGACCCAGCTCGCCACCCGCGCCACCTCGCTCTCGCGAATCAGCGGCCCGACCTCCGTCGTGGCATCGAGAGGATCTCCGACACGCAGGCTCGACACCCGCGGCACCAGTTCCGCGAGCAGCTCGTCCAGCCTCGAGCGGGGCACGTAGACACGCTGCACTGACACGCAGACTTGCCCCGCGTGGTAGTAGCCCCCCTTCACCAGCCTCGGAACGACAGCCGCCAGATCCGCGCTCTCGTGCAGCACGACCGGCGCGACGCCGCCGTGCTCGAGGGCTACGCCCACGCCGGGCGCCAGGCGACGCTGCAAGCGGAAGCCGACCTCGGCCGAGCCAATGAACGAAAAGAACGCGAGCCTAGAGTCGGAGGCGAAGCGCTCGGCGGCCTCGTTCTCGAGCACCAGCATGTCGGCACGCCCCGGCTCGAGCCCTGCGTCCCGCAGGATGCTCAAGAGCGCACGGCAAGACAGAGGCGTGGCACGGGCCGGTTTGATGAGTACCGGGCAACCTGCCGCCACGGCGGGGATCAGCTGATGCACGGCCAGGTTGAACGGATGATTGAAGGCGCTGATGGCCCCCACCAGCCCGAGTGGCTCGTGCATGGTGACCGCGAAGCGCCCAGTCGACGCCGCGCTGAGCCCCATGGGAACCTCGCTGCCATGGTCGCGGTGCAAGACGGCCTGGGCGGCGCGCGCTCCCTCGGCGGCCCGCACCAGCTCGACACGTGAGTCGACCAGCGGCTTGCCCCCCTCACTGGCGGCCAAGCGCGCCAGCTCTTCCCGCCGCTCGTCGATCAGCGTCGCCACGCGCCCCAGCAGAGCGAGCCGCTCGTGCTTGGGCAGCACGCGGCTCGGTGTGGCGAACGACGCGGCGCGGCTCAGCTTGCCTTCGAGACTCGCGTCGTCGTCCCACGGCAGCGTGTCGACGAGCGCGCGGTCATAAGGCGAACGGACCTCCAGCTGACGGACCATGGCTCACGCTAACAGAGTCGTGAGCCGGGCGCCGCCCGACGCAGCAGGCGTGCGGGGACTCAGGGGTGGATGTTGAGCAACGTGCCGGGGCCCATCGTGTCGCCGGCGGAAGCGCCGTGCCAATCCTCGGGAACGTCCGGAGTCACCCAGGAGAAGACGTAGCGCGCGTCGACCGGCGAGAGGTTGATGCAGCCGTGCGAACGCGGGCGGCCGAAGTCGTCGTGCCAGTAGGCGCCGTGCAAGGCATAGCCCCCCTGGAAGTACATGACCCAAGGCACGTCGCGCAGCTCGAACTCGCTGTCGGCGACGCTCGAGTCCATCGTGGTGGTGACGTGCTTCTGGTAGATGCGGAACGTGCCGGTGGGCGTGCTGAGCGTCTTACCAGGCTCACCCAGACCATCACGTCCGGTCGAAACGAGCGTCACGTAGATCGGCTGCGACCCCTCGTACAGCGTCAGCGTTTGGTTCAAGATCGAAATGTCGACCCAGCGCACGCCGCGCTTGGCAAACCAAGGCACGGCCGACGGCGCCGCCGCGGTCTTCAGATCGCCCGAGCGCGCCCAGTGGCCATCGCGCGTCTCGACGTAGCGCTCGCCGCGGAAGTTCTTCACCTTGCCGGTCAACTCGAGCAAGGTGCGATGCGGCAGCTGCTCGCCACGCGCAGGCGCACCACCGCTGGCGAAATCCCAGAGCCGCGTGCCCTCCCGAAAGGAGAACGCGACCGGCAAGCTCTTGCCGGCCAGCTCGGCGCCGTGGAAGAGCGAGCCGGCTTCGGGCTTCAGCTTGTCGGCGGGAATGAGCCGCCCATCGACCGAGACGGCGAAGCGGCGACCGAGCGCCTCGGGCCCGGCCACGAAGCTGTCGACCAGCGCGACGCCAGCGTGACGCTTCACGCGCCCCGCGATCACCGCGTAGGGCGGAGCCTGGAAAGTCGAGACGTTGGGCACGCGGCGCTCGCCGACGAGCCACCAAGGCGTGGTGTCGTCGCCGTGACCGCCGTAGCGCTCGTTCATGTTCGGCGCGGTCGCGTCACCCGCCAGCGTGCCACTGACGGCGCCGCTCGACGAAAGCGGGAGCTGGTTGGCGCCCGGCGTGAACTGATCCCAGGAGCGCTTGAGCTTGGCGTAGCTGCGCAAGTGGCGCTCGAGGTGCATCTCGTAGCGCTCTTGCTCCTCCTGGCTCGGGACCTTCAGGTAGTTGGGGACGACCGAACGAACGAAGGCGTAGCGATAAGGCAGCGGACGGCTGCGCTCGGGCCCATCTGGAAAGGCGCGGACGAGCGGGTGGTCCATGCGCTGGGTGACCCGGTCGTCCTGACACACGAACCCCACGGGTCGCACCGCATACCAGCCGCCGGGGCACCCCTCCGTCGTCACCGGCTCGGCCGAGCGCGCGACACGCTCCCCCAAGCGCAGGTAACCGATGGGTGTCGGGTTCTTTCCGGGCGCATCCATGACCGGGGCCGCCAGAACCACGGCCGCGAGCTCGGGCCCATCGGCGGAAGGCACCGGGACGTGCTGCCAGCGCGATTGAGCCACGCCGAACGCGGTCGAGGCGGTTCGCTCGTGCATCAGGGCCGGCGGCAAGGGTGCCGTTTCGCCCGAACCCGAGCAGCCGAACGAGGCCGCCATGACGGCGGACACCACGCAAATGGACTGCGCCGCACCCAGCGCCCGCTCGGCGAACGAGCTCCGAAGGAACCAGGCCGGAATGGTCGCTCCCCCGGGCGCGGCGGGGCCCAGGGAGGTCCCCCGTTGCAGCGCGGAAACGCGGTCCGGCGGCGTGCGGCCGATGCCCATGTCTCGGCCTCTCACGCCCGAGCGAAGTGGCCAACAATTTGATGCTTTTCGCGTCCCCTCCGGGGGTTGCCACGAGCCGGCCTTAGAGGGACAACGCGGACAGTTGCCAAGCACCCACCCCCTGCGAGGCACCCACCACTCCCAGCTAGGACCGACGAGGATCGCATGTCGAAGGAAACCCTGACCGTCACTGACAACCGCACCGGCAAGACCTACGAGCTCCCCATCCAGGACGGCACGGTCCGCTCCATGGACCTTCGACAGATCAAGGTCGACTCCGATGACTTCGGCCTGATGGGCTACGATCCGGCCTTCATGAACACGGCTTCGTGCCGTTCGTCGGTCACCTACATCGACGGCGACAAGGGCATCCTGCGCTACCGCGGCTACCCGGTCGATCAGCTGGCCGGCAAGGCGAGCTTCCTCGAGGTTGCCTACCTGCTCATCAACGGTGAGCTCCCCAACCGCCAGCAGTTGGCCGACTGGGAAAATGCCATCACCCACCACACGTTCGTGCACGAGAACATCCGCACGTTCGTCAACGGCTTCCGTTACGACGCCCACCCCATGGGCATGCTGGTCGCCACCGTCGGCGCTCTGAGCACCTTCTACCCGGGCGCCAAGGACGTTCTCGACCACGACAACCGGCGCCTGCAGATGATCCGTCTCATCGCCAAGATGCCGACGCTCGCTGCGTGGAGCTACCGTCACAGCCAGGGCCGTCCGTTCGTCTACCCCGACAACGGCATGAGCTACTCCGAGAACTTCCTGTCGATGATCAAGCGCGTGGCGGAGCCCCGCTACAAGGCGCACCCCGACATCGTCCGTGCCCTCGACGTGCTCTTCATCCTGCACGCCGATCACGAGCAGAACTGTTCGACCAACGTGATGCGCAGCATCGGCAGCTCGATGGCCGATCCGTACGTCGCCATCGCGGGTGCCGCAGCGGCCCTCTACGGTCCGCTCCACGGCGGCGCCAACGAGGCCGTGTTGCGCATGCTCAAGCAGATCGGCACCAAGGACAAAGTCGCCGAGTTCGTGAAGGCAGTGAAGGACGGCTCGGCCGGACAGCGCCTGATGGGCTTCGGTCACCGCGTCTACAAGAAC
>DATIDO010000401.1:0-5877 GCA_035456245.1 Polyangiaceae bacterium | reverse complement strand
AGGTGCGCAGTAATGCCTACTGACCTGCGATGCTCACGGAGCTGCGATGCCTACTGAAGAGCAGCTCCGGCCTGCCGAGCAGCTGCCTACCAACGCGGAAGCCTCTCTCCTCATGAACGAACCGCCGCGCTCGCTCCGGCTTTTGGCGCGCGCCTTCATCCTGATCGGTCTGTCCACCCGGCTCGCTTGTTTCCTCGACCAGGATGGTCGGCTGTTCAAGCAGTTCCCGACGGAGGACGGCTACCTGATGCTCACCATCGCCCGAAATTTGGGCCTGGGACGGGGAATGAGCACGGCCGAAGGCTGGATCCCCACGAACGGCACGCAGCCGCTCTTCAACTTCATCGAAGCGATCGGCTTCTACCTGTTCGATGGCTCGCGTCGGGCCGGTGTGACCTGGGCGTTGGTCTGTGAGCTCCTGCTGTCGATTGCCTGCGCGTACGGTCTCTACCGTTTGACGCTGCGGCTCTTGGCTCAGCGCCCCGCCATTGCGAGCAGTTCGGCCTACCTGGCCGGTGCCGCCTGGTTCGCCAGTCCGGTGATCGTGCCACACTCGATGAACTGCCTGGAGACGACGCTGTACGCCACGTTCATCGTCTACTCGGTGGAGGCCTGGTTGACGCTCTGGGCGGGGCGCGCGGCACCCCAGGTGGCGTGGGCACGCGCTGCCGCGGTGGGGCTGCTGCTGGGCGGGTGCGTGTGGGCGCGTATCGACGCCGTCTTCCTGGTGGCGGCCATGACCGGCTGTCATTTCCTGCTCGGTGCGCGCGGCGGGGCGGCTCGCAGTCGTTTTGCCGAGTCGTTCACGATGGGCGCCGTGGCGGTCTTGGTGGCGTCCCCGTGGCTCATCAACAACCGCATTCAGTTCGGCAGCTTCATGCCGATCAGCGGCACCGCCCAGTCTCTCTCCGCCAGCTTCGGCAGCAACGCCGCCTACGTGCCGTCCATGCTGGTGGAGTATGCCTCGGTCGTGTTGCCGATCCCGCAGTCGCTCGAGCTACTGCCGATCGCTCTGGCCGTGCAGCTGCTGGTCTTTGCAGGCTACCTCGTCGGTCTCGTTGTCCTGGCACGCGCGGCCAGCGAGAGCGAGCGCGGCCCGCTGACGTTGCTGGCCGTCCACGGTGGGGCGTTGGTCGCCTACTACGGCCTGTGGTTCGGTGCGCCGCACTTCGTGGGTCGATACCTGTTCCCGCTGTCGCTCTACTTCGCAATGGCCACCGCGGTATTGGTCGTCGAGGGCTGGCGCCGCTGGGGGAGCCGGCTGCCCGCGCTCGCTCCGGCGGCGGGGCTCGCAGCGCTGGCGCTGGTTGGCTTGCTGAACGTCAGACTCTACCGCCAGGGCACGCAGCACATGCATTTCCAGGTGGTGGATTTCGTCGACCGTCACGCCGGAGAAGACGTTTGGGTTGCGGCCATCCAGACCGGCACGCTGGGCTTCTTCCACGAGAAGACCGTCAACCTCGACGGCAAGGTGAATCCCGAGGCGCTGCGCATGGCGCTCGGCAAACACACGCCGGACTACGTGGTGAATGCCAGGTTCGGACCCGAGCACCGGCCCATCGAGTGGCTCGCGGATTGGGAGGCGATCGCGGATTGGATCGCCTACGAGCCGATCTCTTCGACCTTCGAACTGGTCGTACGGGACGAGGCGCATCGGCTCGGCGTCTTGAAGCGCCGCCCGACTGCGCTGGCTGGCACGCCCTGATGGGGCGAGGTTCGTTGGAGCTGGCCGTTCTGGCCCCACGGTTCCGTCCCGGCCGGGCCCGCTGATCCGGGCTGCCGCCCAAACCGGATCACACCACGAAGTCGGGTTTGCGGACGAGCAAGTCGTCGCGGGTGCGCAGCGCTCTGGCATGTTCGCCCATGGGCACCACGTCGAACAGCGACTGGTAGTCGCTCAGGTACTCCGCCACGCGCTCTCGCTTGAGTCGACCGGAGACGCGCATGGCGGGGAAGAAGTCGAGCCCGGGCGCTTCCTCGCCACCGAGGAAGTCGAGCGGATGCAGGAGGAGTGAGGGCTCGACGCCGGCGAGGCGGCAGGCCTGCAGAGCGGTCCGGAAATAGGTGCGCGCCAGCTTGGGTGAGTAGGTACTGAGGTAGAGAACGTAGCTGAGGTGAAACGGCGCCTTGATGCCCGGCATGGTCGTCACCGGGATTTCGAGCAACCTGCGCGCGTCCAGCTGCCAGACGTAGGGGCGGATCGGTCGCAGACCATCGCTCACGGATCCGAACAGCTCGTCGCGGTCCTCCTTCTGTTCCCGGCTCAAGTTGGAGCTCATGAAATAGTAGGCGCGAGCGAGCGGTCCGATGTAGGTCGGGAACGTCGAAGCGTCGTACTCGTAGCCGAGATCGGCGAGCGTATTCAGCACCACCGAGGTCACGCTGAAGCCGGGGCCGCGGAAGCCGCGCGGGGCGATGCCCGTAGCCTCGGCGATGGCGTGGTGGGCGGAGCTCAGCTCTTCGCGGACGGCCTCGGGCGTGTAGCGGTGGAGCCAGGGCTCGTGCTTGAAGCTGTGGTTTCCGACCTCGTGTCCGCTCTTGCCCAGCTGCTTCAGCGCGGCGGTGTTCGCGGGCAGCGTGGCGTCCTGACCGACGATGAAGAAGGTGATGCGCTGATCCCGGAAGTCGAGGAAATCGAGCACCATCGGGATGAGCAGATCGAGATAGCTCGGGTAGGAGACCCAGTCGTCGCCGCCTCGGGTCTTCAGGTAGGACCAGAGGTTGTCGAGATCGAGTGAAATACTGGCGGTTGGCTTCATCGGAGTTCTCCGGTCAGTCGAGATGAATGCGCAGCCCATCCTGCAGTCGTAGCGAGCGAGCGGCCCGCTCGGCGACGCGGAGGGTGTCGTTGACGTTGAGCGTCCCGTTCACGATGTGAGCGGAGCTGACCGCCGTGACGCCAGGCAAGCTGGTGGTGAGCGGGGGCAGCTTGCTCGAGTAGCCCAGGACAGGCAGGGGGAAGACCTCCTTCACACGCGAGACGCGAAAGGCCAGGACGTCGTTGGCCACGGCCTCCGGGAAGAGTCGGCGCAGGGCCGTGGTGAACTCGCGTTCGAGTGTGGCGTCGTCCTGCTCGAAGACGGCGTCGCCGGCCGGCGCGTATTTGGGCAGGTAGACCAGGCTCTTGCCGCCGAACTCCGCGGGATCGACGAAGGCAGACATCTCGACGACGGCCGTGAAGGGCAGCCCGGCGTCCGTCAGATAGGTGAGGTAGTAGCCGGCCAGCGGCCGTTCCATCAGCAAGGATGCGCAGACGACGCCTTGGTAGGCCACCGACTCGAACGTGGCGCGTTCCTGGGAGCTCAGCTCGGGGCAGAGCCGCGCCACCGTGCGCGGGGTGGTCGTGAACACCACCCGGTCGAAGGTTTCGCTTCCGCTGGGCGTCTCGACGCGCGGGCCTTGGGGGCTGGTGACGATTCGGGAGACGGGCTGGCCGACCCGCAGCTTCACGCCGGCGCGGGTCAGGTACTCGGTGAAGCGCTCGACCACACGCGAGTAGCCGCCGGGCACGTAGCCGAACATCTCCTTCTTCAGGCCGGTGCGACGGGCCGCGTACAGGCGTTGGATGGTGGCCCAAATGAACGCCGCCGACGATTCCCGCCAGCCATCGCCCAGCTTGGCCTCGAGCAGAGGGCGCCACAGCTTGTCGAAGGTGGAGCGACCGCTCAGCCGCACCAGCCAGTCTTCGACCGGCGTTCGTTCGAGGGCGCTCCAGTCGTCGACGCGTGATCCATAGAGGATGGTCGCTGCCAGGCGTCCCTTGTCGATGGGCGAGAGCCCCGGCAGGCGCAGGTATTCGAGCGCGTTCGACATGGAGACGACGCGGCCCGCCGAGGCAAAGCCAGTGCGCGTGGTGACCCAGTTCATCTCGTCCTCGAGCGCGAGGTCGCGGAAGAGCCCGCGTGTGAACGAGTCGGACAGCAAGGTGACGTGGTAGTGGCGATCCCAGGTGATGGGGCCCAGCTGCCAGGGAGCGGCCAAGCCACCCAGTCGGTTCGAAGCCTCGTAGAGCGTGACGGCGTGCCCCTGCTCGGCCAGGCGCAGCGCGACGGTGAGTCCCATCATGCCGCCGCCAATGACGGCGTAGGTGCGAGCTCCGTGGCCGTTCGAACTCACGAACGACCTCGACTGGATGCGGAATGATTTTCCATGCAGGTGACGATGCGTGCGCAGACACCCGGCTCGCCGTAGAGGGGCGGGTGGGTGAGCGGAAGGTGTTCCAGAGCAGCCTCGATGGCGGATTCGAGCTCGGCGGGTTCTGCGAGGCGGTTCCAGCCAGCCTCGACCGTCTCCACCCACTCCGTGGTGTCGCGGAGCGTGACCGTGGGCCTGCGCAACATGTAGGCCTCCTTCTGCAGTCCGCCGCTGTCGGTGATCACGGCGCGCGCGCCGTCCAACACGGCCAACAAGTCCAGGAAACCCAGTGGCGGCGCCTGGCGCACGTTGTCGGGCAGGTGCAGGCCGAACTCCGTGAGCATCTTGTTCAGTCGCGGGTGAATCGGCAGCAAGACGTCGAGCTCCAGCCTGCTCAGGGCGTCCAAGATTTGGCCGAGACGCCCAGGGTCGTCGGTGTTGGACGCTCGGTGAATGGTGGCCAGCGAGAAGGGCACGTCGTCACGCAGGCCGAACTGCCGAGCGAGGCCGGGCAGGCGGGGGCGAGCGCGCTCCATGCTCTGGGCCAGCAAGTCGACCCGGACGTCGCCAATCAGCTCGACGCCCTGGGTGATGCCCTCGGCGCGCAGGTTGTCGACGGCGCGCGAGGTGGGGGCGAGCAGGAGGTTGGCGAGGTGATCGGTGACCACTCGATTCAGCTCTTCCGGCATGAAGCGGTCGAAGCTGCGCAAGCCGGCCTCCACGTGAGCCAGCGGTACGCCGAGCTTGGCGGCCGCGAGGGCGGCAGCCACGGTGGAATTGGTATCGCCGAAGACCACCACCCAATCGGGGCGCACCTCGAGCAGCACGCGCTCGATTTCAATCAGTAGCTTGCCGGTCTGCTCGCCGTGCGAACCGCTGCCTACGGACAGACGTCGTTCCGGGCGGGGCAGCTGCAGCTCCTCGAAGAACACGTCGGACATGTCCTGGTCGTAGTGCTGCCCGGTGTGGAGCAGGATCTCTTCGTGGCGCGCGCGCACGGCGCGCGTGAACGGTGCGACCTGGACGAACTCGGGCCGGGTGCCCACGACCGTGACGACCTTCATCCCCGTGCCGCTTCCACCGTCGGCAGGACCTTCATTTCGCTCGCCGACCCCAGCAAGCCCAGAGCCAAGCGCAGGGTCTCGACGCCTTCGCGCCCCGAGACGGTCGGCGCGCGTCCGCGCTGCACGGATTCGACGAAGTCGCTGAGCTCGGCCGCCAAGGGCTCGCGGCGCGGAATGCGAATGCCGAGCACGTTCCCCTCCGTCACGCCGTGCAGCACGCTCAGCTGGTCCCATTGGCTGGGCGCCGTCTCGTTTTCGTAGAAAAACAGCTGCTGGGAGAGCAAGTCGCAGGTGAAGTAGCCGCGGCTGGCGGTGATGGTCAGGCGACGCACCTTCTGCGGCGTCATCCAGTTGACGTTGAGGACCCCGATGATTCCGCTCTCGAAACGAATCAAGCCGTTGAACAGATCCTCCCGGTCGGAGTTGATCGACTGGGCTGTCTCTCCGAAATAGTGCCGCGCAGGCTCGCCGGTGAGGTAGCGGAGCAGGTCGATGTCGTGGGACGCCAAATCGATCACCACGCCCGAGTCGGCGATGCGACTGGGATAGGGGCTGAGCCTCTCGGCGCTGATCTGGTAGATGCGCCCGGCCATGCCTTCGCGCAGGCGTCGGCGTAGCTCCACCACCACGGGATTGAAACGCTCGATGTGGCCGACGGCGAGCACCAGGCCGCGCTGTT
>DATIDO010000400.1:0-4294 GCA_035456245.1 Polyangiaceae bacterium | reverse complement strand
ACGACTGCAGCGCGGCACGCAGATTCACCAGCGCGCCCCGTTCGTACGCGAAGCAGCCCTGCAGCTCGGCCAAGGCACGATCGCGCTGCACCGGCGGTGCCCGCCGCAACGCGTCCCGGAGCGCAGGGGCCAACGCGGCTGGGCAAGAGTGCACCGACTCCGCGTCGAGGCGCCCACGGCACGTCGCACTGGGTGGGGCGACCGGCGCGCTGACAGACGGCTGCCAATCCTCGACCACGCTGGTTCCCAGGACGGGCAGCTCGATCGCGGGACGGCCGGTCTCCTCGGCGCTGAGCGGTTTCGAGGGCGCGCTGGCCTCGGCCGCGGTTGCGGCCGTGCTCCCTTCGGCCGTGCTCGGCGGCGGTGTGCGTCCCGCTTCACCGGCGCAAGCCAGCGCCAGAATCGGAATCAGAGTGGTGACGACGGTTCGCATGGAGACGCGGCTCGCCCGCGTTCTGGACGATACGTCGAAGGCGACAACGCCCTTCCCGCCTCCGCCGCACCCTGACCGAGAGGCGACCCCAGCTGGCTCGCCAGCCGACTCGTCCGCCGGCGCGTCAGCCGTCGAGACCGGCGCGAAGCCGGCCGACCAGCTCGCGCACGGCTGCAGCACCTTGGCCGGGAGCTGCCCCGCCCAGGGCACGAATCAGCGCGGTGCCGACCACCACACCGGGCGCACCCGACGAGGCCGCCAGCTTCGCCTTCTCGGGCGAATCGACACCGAAGCCGACGACCACCGGCAAGCCGAAGCGCGTCGAGAGCTCGGCCGCATGACGACCGGCCTCCGCCAGGGGAGCCACGCCCGTCCCGGTCACGCCGGCGACCGACACGTAGTAAACGAAGCCGCTCGCCGACGAGAGAATTGCCTTCTCGCGCTCGGGTCCGCTGGTGGGGGCGATCAAGGGCACGATGGCCACGCCCCGCTCGGCCGCTGCTTGGCGCAGCTCGGCGCCCTCGTCGGGAGGCAGATCGACGACCAAGAGCGCGTCGACACCCGCTGCGGCGGCTGCCTCGACCAAGGCCACGTCGCCGAACCAGACGATCGGGTTGTAGTAGGTGAACAGCACGAGCGGCGCGTCGCTGTGCTCGCGCAGCTTCTTGGCCAACTGGAGGGCGCTCTTCAGCGAGCCACCCTGGCCGATGGCCTCGTAGCTGGCCTTGGCGATCACCGGTCCGTCCGCCGACGGATCGCTGAACGGCACGCCCAACTCCAGCATGTCCGCGCCAGCCTCGAGCGCTGCGCGGGCCGCCTCGTAGCTCTCGTCCAGGTTGCGGAAGCCGACCGTCACGTAGGCGACCAGGCTGGTGCGCCCCGCCGCGCGGTTCTGCTCGAACGTCCTCTCGATGCGGCTCATGACTTCCTCGACTCCAAATCGCGGATCAACGTGGCCAAATCCTTGTCGCCGCGCCCCGAGAGGCACACCGCGACGCGCACGGGACGCCCGCGGCGTTCGCTCTCCAAGCGGGCAGCTTCGCCGATGGCGGCGAAGGCGTGCGCCGACTCGAGCGCGACGATGATGCCCTCGTTGCGTGTGACCAGCAGGCCCGCATCGAGGGCGGCTTGATCGGTGGCCGCCAGGTAGGTTGCCCGCCCCGTCTCCTGCAGGTAGGCGTGCTCGGGGCCCACACCGGGATAGTCGAGCCCGGCGCTGACCGAGTGAGTCTCGATGATCTGGCCGTTCTCGTCGGCCATGATGCGGGTGCGTGCGCCGTGCAGGACGCCTACCGCGCCGTCGTTCAGGGGCGCCGCGTGACGCCCCGTCTCGAGACCCTCGCCACCCGCCTCGACACCGTAGAGCGCGACGTCCGCATCCGGGAGGAAGGCCGCGAACATGCCGATGGCGTTCGAGCCACCACCGACAGCGGCGATGACGGCGTCGGGCAGCTGCCCCGACTGCTGGAGCAACTGCGCGCGAGCTTCTTCGCTGATCACGCGCTGCAGATCGCGCACCATGTCGGGGTAAGGATGCGGTCCGGCAGCCGAGCCGACGCAGTAGTGCGTGGTGGCGACGTTGGTCACCCAGTCACGCATGGCCTCGTTCATCGCGTCCTTCAGCGTGCGTGAGCCCGACTCGACCGGAATCACGCGGGCGCCCAGCATCTCCATGCGCGCCACGTTGGGAGCCTGCCGCTCCACGTCGACTGCCCCCATGTAGATCTCGCAGGGCAACGCCAGAACGGCAGCCGCGGTCGCCGTGGCCACACCGTGCTGGCCTGCGCCCGTCTCGGCGATGATGCGCGTCTTGCCGAGCTTCTTGGCGAGCAAGACCTGACCGAGCGCGTTGTTGATCTTGTGCGCACCCGTGTGGCACAGGTCCTCGCGCTTCAGCCACAGCTCGGCCAGGCGGGTCCCTCCGGGATCGAGCGCGACGCGCAAGCGGTCCGCCCGGGTCAACGGAGTCGGTCGACCGACGTAGTCGCGCAGCAGGGCGCGCCACTCGGCCTGGAACTCCGGCGAGAGCACGATCTCGCGATAGGCCTTCTCCAGCTCGTCGAGAGCGGGGATCAGCGTCTCGGCCACGAAGCGGCCGCCGTACCTCCCGAAATAGCCGTTTTGAGACATGGCTGAGCGGGCGTCTAGCTCAGCGTTCCTCGGCTGTCGACCGCGTCAGCTCACACGTCACCTGGGCGCGGGAGAAATGGGCCCGGACGCTCCCCTGCCCCCGCTCCTCCGTCCAATGCTCGACCAGCGCCATGCGCCCCCGGTCCTCGCGCAGCCGAACGTCCCGCAGCAGCCACAAGCCATCCGGGCCCTCCAGCGAGAGCTGGTACACCTGCTCGCCCTCGGCTCGGAACGCCGGCTCGACGAGCCACGACTCGTAGCCCGGGCGCCGAATCAGCAGGAGCTCACGTTCGCCTGCGGGGACCAAGTCCATGCGCTCGTCGCTCCAGCCGGCGTCGATGCTGCCGTCTTCCCGTTCGCAGCGGAGCGCGCGGTAGGTCGCCCGGGCCTGCATGGCGCGCGTTGCGTCGGCCGACAGCGAGTTACCGCCGTGAGCGCTCAAGCCTCCGCAGGAGGGCAAGAGCAGGAGCAGCCACCAGCCTCGCCAGTGCATCGCTCAGCCCTCCGAGGAGCCTGCGCGTGCCCGGAGCACGAACTCCCGAACCAGCGCGCTGTCCTTCTTGCCCGGCGCGCTCTCGACTCCGCTCGCCGTGTCGACGCCGAAAGGACGCAGCTCACGCACGGCCTGCTCCACGTTGCCGGGGACCAGGCCGCCGGCCAGAACGACCCGACGTTCGCTGGGCAAGCTACCGAGCAGCGACCAATCGAAGCGGTGCCCGGTGCCACCCCAGCTCCCCACCACCTTCGAATCGACCAGCAGTCGATCGCCTGCGAAGGCCCGCGCCTTCTCCACGTCCGCCGGTTCACCGATGCGCACCGCCTTGAACGCGCGGGGACCGAGCGCCCGCAGCGCTTCCGGGGTCTCGGCACCGTGCAGCTGGAGCAGGTCGAGGCCCACCTCCGAGGCCGTGTCCTCCACGAACCCAGCCTCTGCGTCGACGAACACGCCCACCCACTGCACTCGCGGCCCGACCGCACGAACGATCTCGGCGGCGCGCGCTGGCTCGATCCGGCGCGGCGACGAAGGGGCGAAATTCAGCCCGATGGCGTCCGCTCCCGCGTCGGCCACGGCCAGGGCGTCCTCGATCGAGGTCACGCCGCAGATTTTGATCCAAACCACCCCGACTACATGCCGCCGGGCGGGCGCCCTGGCAAACGCGCCCTGGAAAAGCGCCTCCTGCGCCCTGCCCGCCGCTCAGTCGATCTTCAGCAGCTCTTTCACGGTCGCGATCACCTGGGGTGCCTGGATCGGCTTGGTGATGTACGCGTTCGCTCCGAGCTGCAGGGCGCGCTGGCGATCTTCGCTGGCACCCTCGGTCGTGATGATGACGATCGGCGTATCCTTGTGGTTGGGATCGCTGCGCACACGCTTCACCAGCTTCAGGCCATCCATGATCGGCATGTTGATGTCGGTGAGGATGATGTCGTAGCGGGCGGACGCCAACTTGCGCAGGCCGTCGACGCCGTCGTCTGCTTCGGTGACGCGCAGGTTCTTGACGCGTGCCAGCGCGAAGACCAGCAGCTGGCGCATCATGGGGGAGTCTTCGACGACGAGGCAGGAGTACTCGGACATTGGGGTCTCAGGGGTCTCGAAGGTCGGCTATCTCGCGGTACAAATCAAACGCTCAGGTCGCGAAACGCCTCGGCGCTCGGCAACTTGCGGCCAGCATGCTCGAAGAGCGAAGCCCCCACGAGCGCCGCCGCCGCGTGTTGACCAAGCAACTTGAAGAG
>DATIDO010000399.1:0-4501 GCA_035456245.1 Polyangiaceae bacterium | reverse complement strand
AGCTGCCGCTCCTCGGAGAGCAACCGACCTGTGCGGTGCTGGTCAACGATGCCCAGCCGACGGGCGTGACCGAAGTGCGCGCGTTCGCTCGCTACACGGACGATCCCAGCACACCCGCTTTGCTTCGCGCTCTCGAAGGCGAGCAGGGCGCGCTGGCGGCACACGCGTTGGCGGCGCGTGGGAACGAGGGGCCCCGTGCCGTAGCCGATGCTTTCGTGGGCTATGGGGCGCTGGGGCGGCGGCGCGCGCTCGAGCTGTCTGCGTCGCTGCCGGACGAGTCGGGCACGCCCATCGAGCTGCAGGCGTTGGCGCAGGGTGATGCAGCGCAACGGGCGCGAGCGGAAGAGCAGCTCCTGGCGCGAGGCGCAGGGGCTTTGCCCGGTCTGTTGGCGGCGCTGGGCGTGGCAGCAGAAACCGCTCCGTCCACGAACGCACCGTCCACAACGGCACCAGCCACGAACACACCGTCCACGACCGTACCCGTCACAGCCGCACCACCTACGCCGGCGGCCGAGTTGGCCTGGCTGCGCCTGCTGGCGCGTTTGCAGCCCGAGCGAGTCGTGGCCGTCACCCTGCCCCGCCTCGATCGACCGAGCGCTCGGCAGCGGGCCGAGCTGCGCACGCTGATTGGCGAGCTGGCTGGCCAAGCCGTCCACCAGCCCGAACTACGCAGCGCGTTCGCCGACACCCAGCGCCCTCGGCGGGTGCGTGTCGAGTTGCTCCGCGCGCTGGGGACGTCGCAGGGGGAGGAGTCGAGCCGCTTCGAACCCGAGCTTTCCACGGCATTTCTCCAGCTGGCCGAGAAGCCGTCGTTCGCCGAGCAATACGTGCTGGTGGACGTGGCTCTGCGTCTGCGCGAGCGCCCGGAAGCCCGCGAGCGCTTGCGCTTGCTGTGGCGCGAGCTGCCAGGCGATTGGAGCGCGGCGCAGCGTGACGCCTACCTGACCCGGCTGCTCGAAGGTTGGAGCGAGGCTCTGCTGCCGAGCGACGCCGCCTTCGGTCCTTGGGTCGATACGGTGGCCAAGTCGGGCGGCGTGCGGGTGCGCAAGATGGCCGCGGCGTGGCTCGGTCGCTCGGTCGTGGCGGCACCTTCGCTTGCTGGTTTGGCGCGACAGGATGCCTGGCCTTTGGTGCGTGAAGAGGCCGTCCGAGCGCTCGGTGAGCGCGCGGGAACTTCCGGGGTCGGAAGCGCGGGAGCCTCTGGCGCCGCCGAGGAGGCGATCGTGATCGCGGCCCTGGCCGAGGACGCGAGCGAAGGCGTTCGACGTTCGGCGGCCCGCTCGCTGCGCCGCTTCGGTAACGAAGCGAGCGTGAAGGCGCTGCGCGATGCGCTGGATGGGGATGCTGCCTGGTTGGTACGCGCCGACGCGGCCACGTCGCTCGGGCGGCGCTGCGATCGGGAGTCGCTCGAGCGCCTGGCCGAACTGGCTCACGGACTCACGGCCCCGCAGCCCGAAGGCGAGGTGGATCTGAGCCTGGCCTCGCTGGGCGCGCTGGTGGCGCTGGCGCCCCCCGATCTGGAAGCGCGGCTCGCTCCGCTGCGTGCCGATTCGATTCCCGGACCGCTGAAGGGTCAAATCGAGCGCGCCGTAGCCGAGGCGTCTCGCCACACCTGCGGCGCCAAGCGCTGAGCTGGTCGGCACCTGCGGCGCCAAGCGCTGAGCTGGTCGGCACCGAGCGGGCACGCACCGCGCCCAGCAAGCACCGAGCCGCCAGATCGCCTCGTTCCCGATTGTAGGGCGCGGCTACGATCGGCCGGAGAGGTCGTGGCGGTAGTGTGCTAGTCTGGCATTGCGCGCTCGGTCGACCGAGTGCGTGGGATCGCCACCGTCCTCTCGAGAGAGCGAGCGCGCTCGGGAGGAGGGAATGGAAGTCCCCACGGCGCGAATCTCCAGGGAAGGGAACGGCAAGTGAGCTTCAGTTCGTCGCACGGCTCTCAGGGTGGACAGAACATGGTGGCCGCCATTGGCGCCATGCAGGACTACGACCGTTACCGCGATCTCTCGTGGGAAGGGTCGTTCGAGGAATACCTGCGCATCGTGCGCGAGCGCCCGCAGGTCACGCGCAATGCCTTTCAGCGCATGTACGACATGGTGCTTTCGTACGGCAGCGAGGAGTACGTCGACAACAAGAAGAAGCTGGTTCGCTACAACTTCTTCCAGGATCCGGCGGACGGCGGTCGCGACGCCATCTTCGGTCTCGACATCCCGCTGATGCGCCTGATGAACGTGCTGAAGGCGGCCGCGCAGGGCTACGGCCCCGAGAAGCGCGTCATCCTGCTGCACGGGCCCGTGGGCTCGTCCAAGTCGACCATCGCGCGCCTGCTCAAGAAGGGCATCGAGCGCTACTCGATGTCGCACGAGGGCGCGCTCTACACCTTCCGCTGGGTGAACCTGCGCGAGACGGGTCTCGCCGGCAAGGACGTCGACGTCTTCGACTCGCCGATGCACGAGGAGCCCTTGCGCCTGATCCCGGTGGAGTGGCGTGAGCAGGCCATCGAGAAATTGGGGCTTTCCAGCGAAAAGTTCCCGGTCCGCGTCTCCGGTGAGATGGATCCGGCCAGCCGCTTCATCTTCAAGGAGCTGTTGGCTCGCTACGAGGGCAGCTGGCAGAAGGTGATCGAGCAGCACATCCGTGTGCATCGCCTGGTGCTCAGCGAGAAGGACCGCATCGGTATCGGCACCTTCCAGCCCAAGGACGAGAAGAACCAGGACTCGACCGAGCTGACCGGCGACATCAACTATCGCAAGATCGCCGAGTACGGCTCGGACTCCGATCCGCGCGCCTTCAACTTCGACGGCGAGTTCAACATTGCCAACCGCGGCATCGTCGAGTTCGTCGAGGTGCTGAAGTTGGACGTGGCCTTCCTCTACGACCTGCTGGGTGCCTCCCAGGAGCACCGCATCAAGCCCAAGAAGTTCGCGCAGACGGACATCGACGAGGTGATCATCGGCCACACCAACGAGGCCGAATACAAGCGGCTCCTGAACAACGAGTTCATGGAGGCCTTGCGCGATCGCACGATCAAGATCGATATCCCGTACATCACCAAGCTGGGTGACGAGCGGAAGATCTACGAGAAGGACTTCGATCAGCGGAAGGTGCGCGGCAAGCACGTGGCTCCGCACACGCTCGAGGTGGCGGCCATGTGGGCGGTGCTGACGCGGCTGGAAGAGCCGAAGAAGCACAATCTGGAGCTGATCCAGAAGCTCGCGCTCTACGACGGACGCGTGCTGCCCGGCTACACGCAGGACACCGTGAAAGAGCTGCGCAAAGAGGTGAAGCGCGAGGGCATGGAGGGCATCAGCCCGCGCTACGTCCAGGACAAGATCTCCAACGCGCTGGTGAGCGATCAGGGCGAGGGCACCATCAACCCGTTCATGGTCATGAACGAGCTGGAAAAGGGCCTGCGCAACCACTCACTCATCACCAACGACGACGAGCGCAAGCGCTATCGCGAGCTGATCGGCGTGGTGAAGCAGGAGTACGAGCAGATCGTCAAGAACGAGGTGCAGCGCGCCATCAGCGCCGATGAAGACGCCATCGCCAAGCTCGCCGGCAACTACATCGACAACATCAAGGCCTACACGCTGCGCGAGAAGGTGAAGAACAAGTACACCGGCCAGAACGAAGAGCCGGACGAGCGGCTGATGCGCTCGATCGAGGAGAAGATCGAGATCCCCGACAACCGCAAGGACGACTTCCGCCGCGAGATCATGAATTTCATCGGCGCCAAGGCCATCGAAGGCCAGCGCTTCGACTGGCAGTCGAACGACCGGCTGCGGCGCGCCTTGGAGATGAAGCTGTTCGAGGATCAGAAGGACAGCATCAAGCTGAAGACGCTGGTCTCCGCGGTCGTCGACAAGGAGACGCAGGAGAAGATCGACATCATCAAGAGCCGCCTGATCAAGTACTTCGGCTACAACGAGGTGAGCGCGACCGACGTGCTCAACTACGTGGCCAGCATCTACGCGCGCGGCGATTGAGGCGGGCCTCTACTGGTCTGGTCTCTACTGGTCTGGTCTCTACTGGTCGGGTCACGGCACGATCGGGGGACCGGGCCCCGGTCCGCGACCACCGGCTTCGGCCAACCGAGCCTTCGGGGGAACTCAGCTCCCCCGAGGGCTCGTTTCATTTCAGCCGAGCGCCCGCTCGTACTCGGCCTCACGGAAGCCGACGAGCGCGACCCCGTCGCCGACCAGGAGCGGCCGCTTGATGAGCTTGCCTTGCGCAGCCAGCTCGGCCAGCGCCTCGGCCTTGTCCATCGTCTTCAGCCGCTCCTTGTAGTTTCCGGCGCGATACAGCTCCCCCGAGGTGTTGAACAGCTTGGCGACGGGCAGATCGGCGTGTCGCATCACCAGGGCCAGCACCTCGCGCGAAGGCGGGTTCTCGACGATGTCGATGAGCTCGACGGTCACGTCGTGGGCGTCGAGCCAGGCCCGGGCCTTCCGGCAGGTGCTGCAGCGGGGGTAGTGGTAGAGCTTGTACATGGCTGGCGGGT
>DATIDO010000398.1:0-14151 GCA_035456245.1 Polyangiaceae bacterium | reverse complement strand
CTCTGTGATCTGATCGGCCTCAATCGGAGCCGTCCGTTGGTCGCCTCCGACGTCTCCTTTCGACTCGCTCCACGCCTCAACGCCCCCGGTCGCCTCGGCGCGCCGGACCAAGCGCTGGAGCTGATGCTCGAGAAGGATCAGGCGCGGGCGCAGGGGCTGGCCGCGGCCGTCGAGCAGAGCTGTCAGCTGCGTCGCGAAACCCAGAAGTCGATCGAGGCCGAGGCCGAGGAAGACGCCGAGCGGCACGCCGGTGAGCATTCGATCGTCGTGGGGCGTCGCGGCTGGAACCACGGCATCGTGGGCATCGTGGCCGGGCGCCTCGCCGACAGGCGCGGCCTTCCGGTCGTGGTGGTGGGCTTCGGCGATCAGGGCGGCGGGCACGGCTCCGTGCGCGGCCCCGCCGGATTTCCGCTGTTCGACGCAGTCGAGGCGGCCTCCGAGGCGCTGGTACGCTTCGGTGGACACCAGGCGGCTGCGGGGCTCGAGCTCCCATTCGAGCGCCTGCAGGAGTTCCGCGAAGCTTTCGATCGGGCCTGTGGTTGCCGCTCACCCAGCGAGGCGGCTGCCGCGCCCGAGCCGCTCGCGGTGGAGTCTTCGGACGATCTGTGGGCCGTCTACGAAGATCTCCGCGAGCTCGAGCCGTGTGGCCAGACGAACCCGCGTCCCCGTCTCCAGCTTTCGGGGCGCGTGCGGGCCAGCCGGGCGCTCCGGGGGAACCACCTGAAACTCGAGCTGGAGCCTGCCCCCGGGCAGCGCTTGGCCGTGTTCGCCCCCGGTTTCGGCGAGCTGGCCGTTTCGATCGGACAGCGAGTGACCGTGGTCGGCGATCTACGGGTGGATGCCTACCGAGGGGGGGAGGCGCTCGAGTTCTTGGCCGAGCAGGTGTCAGTCGAACCAGTCACCTCCGAGCCGCCCGCCGTCGAGCCGACCACCGCCGCGCCGCCCACCTCCGAGCCATCCACCGTCGAGCCGCCCAAGAGATGAGCCGCCGTGAGCCGAGCCAGCTTGCGGGCCGGCTCCGGTCGCGGTCTGCTCGGCGGAGCATGAGCGACGAGCTGATCCGATTCTCCGGCGTGAAGAAGCGCTTCGGTGAGAAGATCATCTACCGCGGGCTCGATCTCACCATTCGTCGTGGGGAGGTGCTCACCATCCTCGGCGGCTCGGGTGTGGGCAAGAGCGTGATGCTCAAGATGCTGATCGGCCTGCTCCAGGCCGACGAGGGCAGCATCGTCTTCGATGGCGACGAGGTCACGAAGATGGACGAGAGGCAGCTGGCGCGTGTGCGTCAGCGCATTGCCATGCTGTTCCAGAGCGGAGCGTTGTTCGACTCGCTCAGCGTCGGGGAGAACGTGCGCTACGGCCTCGACGAGCACTACCACGCCAAGATGAGCCTGGAGGAGCAACGCGAACGGGTAGCCTGGGCGCTCGGCCTGGTCGGCTTGCCCGGGATCGAGTCGATGTGGCCGGCGGACCTTTCGGGCGGCATGCGCAAGCGGGTCGGCTTGGCCCGCGCCATCGCGATTCAGCCCGAGGTCGTCCTCTACGACGAACCCACGACCGGCCTGGATCCGATCAACACGGCCCGCGTGAACCACATGATCATGGGCCTGCAGAGCAAGCTGAACATCACCAGCATCGTGGTCACCCACGACATGAAGAGCGCCTTTTCCATCAGCGATCGCATGGCCATGGTGCACTCGGGGCAGATCATCCACTCGGGTGCCCCCGACGACTTTCGCAGCACGAACGACCGGCGGGTGCGTGACTTCATCGAGGGCGAGGCGCCCGTTCAGGAAGACGTGCAGACGTTGCTCAACGCCTGAGCGGGAAGCGATGCAAGGCGGTATGACTGGGAACGATGGCGTCGCCGAGCACGATGTGCCGGACGAGTGTGTGGTGCTGGCTCGGGGGTCCGTGGGAGCGTTGCGCTCGCCAAGTCGGGGCCGGTGCCCTAGCATGAGCCGCGGGATGGGCAGGACGGCTCGTGGCTCGATTGGGGCGGTGCGACGATGACCTCGCGGGACGTCAAGGTTGGCGCGTTCGTGTTGGCGTCGTTGGTGCTCATCGGCGCGCTGATCTTCTTGATCGGCAACGAGGCGCAGATGTTCGCCCGTCACGTCAAGCTCCAGGCGTCGTTCACCGACGTCCAGGGCCTCACGCGCGGTTCGCCCGTGCGCATGGGCGGCGTCGACATCGGCAGTGTCTCGGACCTCGGCTACGGGAGCGCGGCCAAGGACGAGAAGATCTACGTGACGCTGAGCGTCGTCACCAGCGAGGCTCGTCGCATCCGCAAGGACTCGATTGCCAGCGTGGAAGGCAAGGGCCTGCTGGGCGACAAGATGGTGGTCATCACCGTCGGCTCGCCGGATTCTCCCGAGCTGCAGCCCGGTGAGATGCTGAAGAGCAACGAGTCGAAGGACATCACCGAGATCCTGACCGAGGTGAAGAACGTCGCCGCCGGTGCGAACCGCATCGTGGTGAACCTCGAGAAGACCACGGAAGCGCTGGCCGATCAGTCGCTGCACCAGAACGTGAAGGGCTCCGTCGAGCACCTGAATGGCGTCTTGGCTGCGCTGGACGAGGGCGACGGCTACCTCGGGCGCCTCCTGCACGACAAGGCGGAGGCGGACCGTCTGAGCGCCACGATCGACTCCCTGCACCGCGCCGGCGACCAGCTGGAGCGCCTGTTGGCCAACACGAACCAGGTGATGGAGCGGGTGCGGACCGGCCCCGGCCTGGTGCACCGCGTCATCTATGCCGAGGACGGCGAGCGGACGTTGGAACAGTTCGGTGGAGCAGCCGACGAGCTGCGGCAGACGCTCCGCGGGATCCGCGAGAACCCCAGCCTGGTGCACGGCCTGCTCTACGAGAAGGAGAGCGGTGAGATGCTTGACAACCTGAACCGCGCCACGGCCGATCTCGAGGAGATCTTGCGCGGTATCAAGGAGGGCAAAGGCACCGTCGGCGCCCTGCTCACCGATCCTTCGGTGTACGAGGACGTGAAGGTCTTGCTCGGCAACGTGGGCCGCAACCGCTCCCTGCGAGCCCTGGTGCGCTACTCGATCAGTCGTGACGAGAGCACCGGCCGCGTGCAAGACGAGTCGTCGTCCTCATCGGCTCCGGTCTCTTCCGAGGCGGGCACCGATGCTTCCCAATCGGTGAGCCCGGCTCCCTGAGGCCGGCTCCCTGAGCTTTGCGTCTCTGGGCTCGGCTCCCCGAGCTTGCGTCTCTGAGTTTGGGGGAGGGCTGACACCGTGAGCCGCGAGTGGCCCTGACCTGCGGCTGCGGGCTGGTTCCGTAGGGAGCGAATTTCGCCCCATCGGCCCGGCGGCGGCAGGCATTCTGGCGTGGCCAGCGGCCAGGTGCCCCCTATACTCGCCGCCATGCGTTTCATCTCTCGCGCGGCCCGGGTTACTGGCCTGCTCGCGCTCTTCGCCGTCGGGTCGCACTTCGCCATCGAGTACGGCAGCGGTGGCCTGTGGCGCGGACTGCGTTCGGCCCACGCCGTCGTCAACGGCCCCGCCGAGGTCCCCTACGACCTGACGCAGCTGCGCGCAGTCAACGAGACGCTCGATCACATTCGCAAGAAGTACGTCGAGCCGGAGCGTGTCGATCCTCGCCAGATGTTCCTGGGTGCCCTGGATCAGGTGCAGAAGGAGGTGGCGCAGGTCATCGTCACGCACGAGGAGAAGTCGCCCACCGTCAAGGTGAGGGTGCTCGACCAGGAGGAAGAGTTCCGCGTCGACAACGTCCAAGGGCACTGGGACGTCGCCGCTCGCCTGCGAGAGGTGTTCGCGTTCCTGCAGGAGCGGCTGCGCGGTCAGAAGGTCGAGCTGGCTCAGGTCGAGTACGCCGCGGCCAACGGCATTCTGCGCACGCTCGATCCGCACAGCGTGTTCCTGTCGCCGGAGGCCTATCGCGACATGAACGTGTCGACCTCCGGTCACTTCGGTGGCTTGGGCATCGTCATCAGCATCCGCGATCAGATGCTCACCGTCATGCGCCCGATGCCGGGTACGCCGGCGGGTCGGGCCGGCTTGAAGCGGCTGGACCGCATCGTGAAGATCAACAACGAGTCGACGCTCAACATGCCGCTCGAGGACGCCGTGGAGCGTCTGCGCGGCGAGCCGGGCTCCAAGGTGACCGTGTGGGTTCGTCGCGAAGGCAAGGAGGGCTGGTCCGGTGAGCGCCCCTTCGAGCTGTCGCGCGAGGTGATCCGCGTGAACTCGGTCGAGTCGAAGAAGCTGGACGGTGGGGTCGGTTACGTCCGGCTCAAGCAGTTCCAGGCCACGACGGCCAAGGAGCTGAGTGACGCGCTGACCAGCTTGCGTACGCAGGGCGGGCTGAAGGGACTGGTCCTCGATCTGCGCGGCAACCCGGGCGGCTTGTTGGATCAGGCTGGCAAGGTGGCCGATCTGTTCCTGGAGCAGGGCACCATCTACGCCACGGTCGGCCACTCCGAGGGCCGCAACGAGGCGCACGCCTCGCGGCCGGGAACGGAGGCGAACTACCCGATCGTCGTGTTGGTCGACGGCTACAGCGCGAGCGCCAGCGAGATCGTCTCCGGCGCGCTCAAGAACAACGACCGCGCCGTGGTGCTCGGGCAGACGACCTTCGGCAAGGGCTCGGTGCAGCTGGTCTTCCCCGACGTGACCCCCGAAGGCGCGGCGCTCAAGCTGACCATCGCCCGTTACCTCACGCCCGGTGACATCTCGATCCAGGGAACCGGCGTGACCCCGGACATCGAACTCGATCCGATGACCGTCGACAACCTGGAGATGAACCTGTTCCAGGACGAAGGCGATCTGCGCGAGCGCGACCTGGCCAAGACGCTGACCGGCGGGGGCCAGCGTCAGCAAGATCCTCCGACCTACCAGTTGCGCTTCAACCTGCCCGAGTCGGTGCGCGCCGAGATCCGCGACCGCGGCGCGACCATCGACGACGACTTCAAGCTGGACACGCCGATCCGCATCGCTCGGGACCTGGTGGCCGCCATGCCATCGGCGCCGCGTCGGCAGGCCCTCGATCAGCTGGGACCGCTGGTGAAGCAGCTGGGTGAACGCGAGCTGGCGCAGGTGGCCGGCGAGCTGAAGGCGCTCGGTGTCGACTGGTCGGCGCCCCCCGCGAACTACGAGCAGGGCCCCGAGCTGAAGGACGTGCAGGTCACGCTGAAGACCGATCGTCCCGACGACACGGTGATGGCCGGGCAGCCGATGACGCTCACGGTCGAGGTCACCAACAAGGGCAAGCAGCCCTTCTACCGCCTGCGCGGTATCACCAAGAGCGACGCTGGTTACTACGAGCAGCGTGAGCTGATCTTCGGCAAGGTGGCGCCGGGCGAGACTCGTCGCGCCACGGTCCCGCTCGGCTGGTGCGTCGTGGAGGGCCGCAAGGCCGGCTCCTCGGCTCCGGCCTCTGCCGACGCCAAGCGCGTTTGCCGACTGCCCGAGGACACGGTGATGCGTCAGGACTCGGTCCGCGTGGTGTTCGCTGCCGACGGCGCGGATGCTCCCGAGGCGCTCGAGTTCCGCCCGACCGTGAAGAGCTTGCCGCGGCCCATCTTCGCCTACAGCTACCAGGTGGTCGACAACCGCAACGCCAACGAGAACGGCCAAATCGAGGCCGGCGAAGGCGCGACCATCTTCTTCCGCGTCAAGAACATCGGCGAGGGCCCGGCGCTCGAGCCCCAGGCCAACATGCGCAACCTGACAGGCGACGGACTGCTGCTCAAGGCAGGTCGCTTCGATCTGCCGCCGCTCGCCCCGGGCGAGGAGCGTGAGGTCGAGCTGACGTTCGACGTCCTGGAGACCCTGACCGAACCCGAGATCTTCCTGGATCTGAGCGTCAGCGACCGCGCGCTGCGCGTGTTCTCGAACGAGAAGCTGACCCTGCCGGTGGTGCCGAAGGGCAAGGTCCTGGTTTGGAATCGCTCGAGTGGTGCCCTCCAGGCCAGCTCCGACATCGCGCTCTACGATCAGCCTTCCGACAAGGGTCTGGTCCTGGGCACGCTGCCGACCAAGGCCGTCGTGGCCCGCTTGGCCGAGCAGGGTGACTACGTGCAGGTCCGCCTGGCCCCCGGCCGCTTCGCCTTCGCCAAGAAGAAGGACCTGGCGTCCACCACGCTGACGGCACCCGAGCGGGTGACCTATCGTCCGCTGCTCACCCGCTCGCCTCCGCTGCTCAAGGTGCGCGCCGCCGAGCTTTCGACGCGCGGCGACACCATCCGCATCGAGGCCGTGGCCAAGGACGAGACACGCGGCGTGCAGGACGCCTTCGTCTTCGTCGGTAGCCGCAAGGTCTTCTACCAGTTGGCGGGCACGAACAAGGGCGAGCTGACCTTCTCGGTCGACGCCCCGCTCAAGCCCGGCGTCAACGTGATCACGGTCGTGGCGCGCGAGAACGAGGACACGTCCACGCGGCAGACGATGGTGGTGCGCAAGGACGGCCCCAACGGTGAGGCGCTGCCCACGCCCAAGCTCGACACCTTCGGTGAGGGCTGGGAGTTCGGCGAGGAGCCATGATGCGCCTCCACATCAACATCGATCACGTTGCCACGCTCCGGAACCAGCGAGACGCTGGCTACCCGGAGCCGCTGCGTGCCGCCTACGCCTGCCTCGAGGCCGGCGCCGACGGCATCACCGTGCATTTGCGCGAAGATCGCCGGCACATTCGTGACGCGGACGTACTCGCGCTGCGCGCGGGGCCGCTCCCTCCCGGCTCGGGGCGCGTGCTGAACCTGGAGATGGCTGCCACGGACGCCATGGCCGAATTTGCGGTCCAGGCGCGGCCCGACGTGGTCACGCTGGTGCCCGAGCGTCGCGAGGAGCGCACGACCGAAGGCGGCCTCGACGTGGTGGGTCAACGCGCTCAGGTGACGCGAGTGGTCGAGCGTTGCCGTCAGGCCGGCATCAAGGTGAGCCTCTTCATCGAGGCCAGCGAGGCGCAGGTTCGAGCCAGCCGGGAGCTGGGCGCCGAGCAGGTCGAGTTCCACACCGGGCACTACTGCGACGCGCCGGTCCAAGAGCGCCCCGCGCTTCTCGAGCGTCTGGCCGCGGCCGCCGAGCTGGCTCACACCGTCGGCCTCGAGGTGGCCGCGGGTCATGGCTTGAACCGTGAGAACGTCGCGCCGATCGCGCGCTTGCCTCACCTGGTCGAGCTGAACATCGGCCACTCGGTGGTGGCCGATGCCGTGTTTTCTGGATTGGGCGAGGCGGTCCGCGCGCTGCGCGCGGCGATCGATGGAGCGCTCGCGGCTCCACGAGCCAGCTGAGGACGAACCATGCGGCCCGTGCTGTCTCGTGCGCAGATGCGCGACTTCGAGCGGCACTGGATCGATCGAGGCGTTCCGTCGCTCGTGCTGATGGAGAATGCAGGCAGGGGGGCGGCGCACCTGATCGGGCTGCGCCTCAAGCCGCGCGTGGCCGAGTCGGCTCGTCGCGCGCCGCTGCGCGGAAGTTGTGTGCGCTGCGCGGACGAGGCGGCGTTGGCTGGGGCTCCTGCCGTCGTCTTGGCAGGCCCGGGCAACAACGGCGGGGACGGCTTCGTGGTGGCGCGACACCTCTGGCAGCGCGGCGCGCGTGTGGACGTGCTCGTCTGGGGGCCGGAGGCCGGCTATCGCGGAGACGCGCTGGTGCAGCTCGGCGCCTTCCGCGGCGTGGGCGGGGTGACGCGGCCGCTGGACGACAGCGCGCTCGAACGCTTGCTCACCGAACGACCGCTGCTGATCGATGCACTCTTCGGCACCGGCCTGGCGCGCGAACTGGGGCCCGAGCTGGTGCGCTACGTCGAGCGCCTCAACGCGGCGGAGCTCGAGGTGGTGGCGCTCGATCTACCCACGGGGCTCGACGCCGACAGCGGTGAGCTCCGCCCCGTGGCGCTGCGCGCTACCCACACCGTGACATTCGCGCATCTGAAGACGGGGAGCTTGACGACGCGCGGGCACGAGTACGGCGGCACCGTCACGGTGTCCCACATCGGTGTACCCGCGCAGCTACCAGCGGGCCTCGAACCTCGTGCTTGGCTGCTCGAGGACGAGGATTTGCGCGGCTTGCTGCACTCGCGTCCCGCCGTGGTTCACAAGGGACAAGCCGGGCGAGTGACCGTGATAGGCGGACAGCCTGGAATGGGCGGCGCGCCGTTGCTCAGTGGTCGGGCAGCGCTTCGCGGAGGCGCGGGGCTGTGCACGTTGCTCGGTGAAGAGGAGACGTGCAGGCAGTGGGAGCGCGAGGTGCTCGAGCTGATGGTCGCCCGTGCCGAGTTGGATGCACCGGAGCCCGCGCGCGAACTCCTGACGCGCAGCGATGCGCTCGTGTTGGGCCCGGGTCTCGGCCGCTCGCCGGCGGCGAGGGCGTTGCTGACGCTGGGGCTCGAGGCAGGGAAGCCGAGCGTGCTCGACGCGGATGGCCTGCGCCTGCTTGCCGAGATGGGAGCCGGCGTGCTGGCTGCGAGCGGTGATCCTGGGCGATTCGTGCTCACGCCGCATCCTGGCGAAGCGGCGGCGTTGCTCGGCTGCACGATCGACGCAATCGAGCGCGATCGCTTCGCGGCGCTGGAACGCCTGGTCGAGCGTTTCGGGGCGGTCGTCGTGCTGAAGGGCTCGCGCACGCTGATCGGGGCACCTGGGCACGGCCCGCTGGTGAGCGCTTGGGGAGCGCCGGCCATGGCCACGGCGGGCTCGGGTGACGTGCTGGCGGGAGTGATCGCGGCCCAGTTGGCGGATCGCACGGGGACGCAGCGCGCGGCTTGGGAGGCGGCGCAGTTGGGCGTGGGCCTGCACGGCCTCGCTGGCGAGCAATGGCAGAAGCAGAACGGCGACGCCGGCCTCCTGGCGTCGGAGCTGGCTGACGCGGTGCCGCGCGTACGGGCCGAGCTGCTCGGCGCTGTCGGTCACGCTGTCGGTCACTGACGCATTGACGGGCTGCGGCTGCCTGGCAACACGTGGCTTGCCAAGTTGACACGAGTTGGCTCGGTCGCGCGGTCGTCGCGGGGCTCCGGGTGCCGATGACAACGGCAATGATTTCCGGCTGTTACCTCGGCCCTGTCGGGCGCTCGGGCCAGGCTGCGGCCCTGGCACGGAGCTTGAAAAGGAGAGGGCATGACCACTCGTCGTCTCGATCCCTCCTTCGCCCACGCCGTCGCCGAGCTGCTGCCGGATCTGCGCCGGCGGGCGCGCTACTTGGAGTCCGATGCCGGCGCCGCGGAAGATTTGGCGCAGGACACCGTAGAACGTGCTTTGCGCTTCGCCTCCGCGTTCGAGCAAGGCAGCAACTTGCGCGCCTGGTTGCTGCGCATGCAGCAGAACATCTTCGTCAGCGGCAAGCGTCGCGGCTCCGTTCAGCGTCGCGCCTACGAGGCGCTGCGTGTCGATCCCAACGCCTGGACACAAGGAGAGGCGGCCAGCGAATCGCGGGCGTTTTCTCCAGCCGTCTCGAGGGCTTTGGATGGGCTCCCAGATCGTCTGGGCAGCGTCGTGCGCCTCGTCGACGTGAGCGAACTCTCCTACCGCGAGGCCGCCGAGGAACTCAGGGTCCCGGTAGGGACGATCATGAGTCGCCTACATCGGGGTAGGACGCGCCTGCGCGAGGAGCTCGGTCGAGTCGCTTGAATCGCTGGAACCTCCCGCTCGACTCGGTGTCGATCCGAACGCAGGCGCCATCGTGGGGCGTCGCGGAGGAGGATGCAGATGGACGAGATGGAGAAGCGGGGCAAGGGCGAAGTCATCGAGATCAGCTTGGCGTGGGGTGACAGCGTCTTGTCGCTGATCCCTCTCGGTACGCGGCGAGAACTGTGGATTGGTGAGAGCCGCCCCGACGGTCGGCCCAGCGACGTGTTCTTGCCCGAGGAGGTGCTGGGTTGCGCGCGGCACAAACTGCTCTCGGTCGACGAACTCGGCTCCTTGCGTGTGCATCCTCCGGCGGCGGCGCAGGGTTGGTTGCGCACTCCGGACTCCGCGCAGTTCGACATTCATTCGTTGCCGGAGCACTTCGTGCCCAGCGGCGCGCGGGTGCACCTCGACTTCGGCGCCTTCGCTCTCAGCGTGCGCTCGCTCGGCCGAGCTCCACGGGTGCCACGCGGTTTGCCCGCCAGTGAATGGAAGGCTCCTCTCGCTTACTTCGGCTCGTCCCTGGCGGTGTTTGCCGGCGTGCTGGGAAGTTTGGCGTTCTTCGTCCCGCCCCTGGGCCTCTCGGACGACGGCGACATCGACAAGGATCGCCTGGTGCTCTTGAAGCAGTACATGGAGGCGAGCGCCGCTCGCGAGTTGGAGCGGCCCGAGCCCGAGGCGCGTCAGGAGTCGACTTCGTCGCCGGGCGCGGCGGCTGGCCAGGCGGCGACCGGTTCGAGCGGAACGATGGGCAAGCCGACGCCGACCCCGTCGCAGGGGCGCTTCTCGGTGCCCGATCGATCGGCGGACATGGACGCGATAGCGCGTCAGCGCGCCATCGCCGAAGCGCGCAACTGGGGCATGCTGGGCTTGCTGAATGCATCGACCTTGGGTGACGTGGGCCCGGTGGCACCCTGGGGCGGCGATCGCGCGTCGGGTCATGATCCGCTCGGCGTCGAGGGCAGCATGTGGGCCGACACGATTGGTGAGGCGACGGGCAGCGGTGGCCTGGGCCTGAGCGGTCCTGGCGACGGCGGTGGCGGCTTGGGCCGAGGCATCGGCATCACCAACATCGGCACGGGCATCGGCCCCGGGACGGGCGGTCCCGGCACTTGGGGGACCGGCAAGGGCATCTCGAATGGCACACACGCCACCCGCGTGCTCCCGATTCACACGGCACCTCCCGAGGTTTCGGGTCACCTGCCCGCCGAGGTGATCCAGCGCACGGTGCGCCAGAACTTCGGTCGATTCCGCATGTGTTACCAGGCTGGACTGTCGCGTAACCCCGGCTTGGAGGGGCGCGTGGCCGTCCGCTTCGTCATCGATCGGCGGGGCTCCGTCTCCAACGTGGGCCTGGCGGGAAGCGGTCTGCCCGACGCGGCAGTCAACGACTGCCTGAAGCTCGCCTTCTACGGCTTGTCCTTCACCGCTCCGGAGAACGGCATCGTTCAGGTCACGTACCCGCTGCTGTTCTCACCGGAGTGAGTTCGACGTGGCCCGACTGAACCCAAACGAGCTCCCCGTCGGCAGTGCGCACGCCCAGGTTGCCGCGCTCATCGAAGCCAGCTGCCGTGCCCTCGATCCCAGCGATACGTAGGGTACGGCCGCGCAGGTAGTCGTGTTGCTCGAGCTCGGGCAACAGCCGCGACAAACCGTGCGGCAAGTAGCGCCGAGTCCGCGTCTCCAGCTCGGCCAGCAGCTCGGCCAGCAGGCGCTCCGGCGCGAGAGAACTCGGCTCGGCGCCGGCGAGCGCGAGCGAGGTGGCGTCGGGGAGCTCGGGAGGGAAGTCCCGCACGCTCAGGTTGATCCCCACACCGATCACGATCCCCAGTGAACGGCCCGCTTCACCCAGCCGACTCTCCACCAAGATGCCGGCGCACTTGCGGCCGTCGACCATCACGTCGTTGGGCCACTTGACGGTAACGGTGGCGCTGGGCAGGCGCCGCGCCACCAGCGCTCGCACCGCCAAGCCGGCGAGCAAGGAGAAGCCGGCACCCAGCTCGTGGGGTGTGGGCACGCGTACGAGCACCGAGGTTGCGAGCGATTCGCCGGGTCGAGCCAGCCAAGTGCCTCCGCGGCGGCCGCGGCCCCGCAGCTGCTGGTGCGCGAGCCAGACGATTCCCGTCTTGGCCTCGCCGGCGACGGCGTCGAGCGCCAGATCGTTGGTGGAGTCGGTCTGCTCCAGCAGGCGCAGCGGTCGACCCCAGGTCACCCCCAGCTCGACACGCTGGCGCTCGAAGGCCTCGGCGGAAAACCAGATGGTCATGCTCGCGTGGGCAGAGGCGGAGCGTCGCGTTCGACGGGCCACAAGCGCAGGCTGATATCGGCGGCCGGCGGCGAGTGGGTGAGAGCGCCCACGCTGATCACGTCGACGCCCAGGCTGGAGAGGAACGGGATGCGCTCCAACGTGATCCCTCCCGACACTTCGACCAAGGCACGCCCGCGCGCGCGCTCCACGGCGGCCGGCAGCTGCTCGTCGGTGAAGTTGTCCAGCATGACGATGTCGGCGCCGGCGGCCAACGCTTCGTCCAGCTGCGCAGTGTCGGCAACTTCGATCTCCAAACGACTCGTGTGCGGGGCGTGGGCACGCGCGCGCTCGAGCGCCAGAGTGACGCTGCCCGCAGCGGCGATGTGGTTGTCCTTGATGAGGACGGCCGAGCCCAGGCAGTCACGGTGGTTGTGCCCTCCCCCGTGACGCACGGCCGCGCGCTGCATGAGGCGCAGGCCGGGGACCGTCTTGCGCGTGTCGGCGATGCGCGTGGGCCCCTGGAGCCGCTCGACGTAGCGCCTCGTCAGCGTGGCGACGCCCGACAGCTGCTGCAGGAAGTTGAGCGCCGTGTGTTCACCGCCCAGCAGGTCCCGGGTGGGTCCTTCGACGCGCAGGAGAACGGCGCCGGGCTCGACCTGGTCTCCGTCGTGAACGAGGGCCTCCACTCGTGCTGCCGGGTTGACGAGATGAAAGACCCGCGAAAATACACTCACGCCGGAAACCACGAGGGGCGATTTGGCGACGGCTTCGGCACACGCCCAGGCGTCGGCTGGGATGAGCGCGTCGCTCGTGACGTCTCCGCTGCCGAAATCTTCGAGCAACGCACGGCGGATCGAGTCGTCGTAGGAGCTAGGCGGAGCCACGAGCTTCCTCTACCACCGAAATCGCCGTGACCGAGCGTGCGACCGGCCTGCCCCGGATCTTTTGCGGACTTCGTGCGTTTTCGAAGGGATGGGCCAGTGTTCCGGTCCATATAGGGGTCGGTCTCCGACGTCGGGACCGAAAGAGGGGTTCGGGATCGAGCCTTCCTCACGATAGGCGCTGTTCCGCAGGGAATAGGCAGGATATCGTCAGAGTACCACTTGAGTCCCTTGGAGTGTCATGTCGCTCGAACCCGGTCAGGTCCTCGAAAATAAGTACCGCATCGTTCGTCAGATCGGTGAGGGCGGGATGGGTGCCGTCTACGAGGGCGAGAACACGTTCATTCGCCGTCGCGTCGCCATCAAGGTGCTGCATGCCCATGCGACCGCCGACGCCGCGGTGCTGACCCGCTTCGAACGTGAAGCTCAGGCCGCTGGTCAGATCGGGAGCGACCACATTCTCGAGGTGCTCGACCTCGGCCAGCTCGACGGCGGCGACCGCTTCATGGTGATGGAGTTCCTCGATGGCGAGGCGCTCACCGACCGCATCCGTCGCTTGGGATCCCTTTCGCCGCGGCAGCTGCTGCCGTTGGCACGCCAGGCCTTGATCGGCCTCTCGGCCGCACACGCCGCCGGCATCATTCACCGCGACCTGAAGCCCGACAACATCTTCGTCTTGCGGGAGAAGGCGGGCCACAAGGACTTCGTCAAGATCATCGACTTCGGTATCTCGAAGTTCAGCGCGCTGAGCGGCGATCTGAGCATGACGAGCACCGGCGCCGTCATGGGCACGCCGTACTACATGGCTCCCGAGCAGGCGCGCGGTTCGGGCGTCGATGCGCGCACCGATCTCTACGCAGTGGGTGTCATCTTGTTCGAGGCGTTGGCAGGCCACGTGCCTTTCGACGGCACGTCGTTCAACGACCTGATGTTCAAGATCGTGCTGTCGGACGCACCTGAGCTGCCCGAGGCGATCGATCCCGAGTTCCGCGCCTTGGTGAAGAAGGCCATGTCGCGCGAGCCCAACCAGCGCTTCCAGTCGGCGGCGGAGTTCATCGCGGCTCTCGACGAGTGGTCTGCGCGCATGGCGCTGACCGAGAGCGGGGGCCGCGCTGCCGTGGTCGGCGGCGCGCCAGGTTGGGCTGGTGGTGGTGCCACCGGTGCTGCAGGCTTCGGTGCAACGGCGGCACTGGGCGCAACCGGTCAGTTGGCTGCCGTCGGTCAGTTGGGCGCAACCGGTCAGCTCGGTGCAACGGGTCAGCAGGGTGCGACGGGTCAGCTTCCTGATGCCGTCGTTCAGGGCGGTGTGGTGCCTGCCGAGGCCCGCACGGGTGGCAACTGGGCTGCCACTCAGGCCGGCGCACCTCCCGCATCGGCGCCGTCCAAGAATCAGAAGTTCATCATCATCGGTGCAGCCGCGT
>DATIDO010000397.1:0-2602 GCA_035456245.1 Polyangiaceae bacterium | reverse complement strand
GCCTTCTTGCGGGTGCTCAACGCCGCCGCCAACGTTCAGTCCGTCAAGAAGCAGCTGACGTTCGTGCGTGACCATTCCGGTCCTGCGAACGCCCGCTTGCTGACGCTGGCTCTCGCCGACGTCGAGGACGCCCTCCAGGTCCTGGCGCAGCCTGGTCGCCAGCTCGCCCCGAGCGCCAAGCACGCGCTCGACACGCTGGCCCTGATCGTCAAGCAGACTGCTGCCCAGCCCGCCGCGGGACAGGCCGCCTATGCCGCTCAAGGGCTGATCTGGTGCCAGGTCTTCTTCGACGCGACCTTCCGCGCCAACCCCAACCAAGACTTCGTCACCGAGTGAGCCCAGCCCCGATCTTCTCGCGTGCTCCGGCCCCCAAGAAGATCGGTCCAGCGAATCTTCGATTGCAGCGTTCGGGGAGCAGTGATGGGGTGCCGTCATGCGCGTCCTGCTCCTCACCGCTCTCACCGCCACCTGTTCGATTCCGCTGGGATGCAACTCGGCAGAGCCCGACGGTGACGCCGCCGACACGAGTGATGCGCCCGACGGCGGCGGTGGTTCGGGAGACGGTGAGTGCAGCGAGACGGCCACGCGTTGCGCCGGCGTTTGCACCGACTTGGCCAGCGACACGCTGCACTGCGGCGATTGCGACACCGCCTGTACTGCTGGTCAGTCGTGCGTCGAGGGCCAATGTGGAAGCCTCGAGCCACCGGCGGAGACCTGCGAGCCACCGCTCGAAGCGGTCGACACGAGCGCTCCCGATCACGTGGTCGGTGACGGGACGCCCGAGAGCTGCACCTTCGACGCGCTGAAGACCGCCGTTGGCGCGGGAGGCATCATCGCCTTCGATTGCGGCGGGCCGGCCGTCATCGACGTGACCGAAGCGCTCCAGTTGCCGCTGGCGGTGGACACCGTGGTGGACGGCGGAGGTGAGATCGTCCTCGATGGTGGGCGAGGAGGTGGGCGCAAGACGCGTATCTTCGAGTTCCAGGGCACCGACTACCGAGTGAACCCGACCACGGTGGTGCTCCAGGGTCTGACGATGCAGAACGCCGAGGCGCCCGCGGAAGACTTCACGCCCCAGCAGAGCGATCCCAAGTGCGCGTGGGGCTACAAGGACGGTCAGGGCGGTGCCATCTACTTCCGCGACGGGGCACTCCACGTCATCGATTGCGTCTTCCAGAACAACCGCGCGGCCTCGCCGGGCCCCGATACAGGTGGTGGTGCGATCTACGCGCTCGGTGCGCGTGAGCTGGTGGTGAGCGGCAGCTCCTTCATCGGCAATCAGGGCTCGAACGGCGGCGCCGTGGGGCTCTTGCAGACGGACGGCGTCTTCTACAACTCCCAGTTCAAAGACAACCAGGCCACGGGCAACGGTCAGAACTTCGGTGGAGCCACGGGCTGTCCGACGTTCAACCACGCCGAGCAGGGTGGAGCGGGTGGCAACTCGGCAGCCGTGGGCATCGACGGACAATCGGTCGAGCGCGTGGAGTTCTGCGGAGTGCTGTTCCAGGACAACTCGGCCAACGAGCTGGGCACGGTGTCGCGCACGCCCAACTCGCAGCGCGGCAAGAGCAGCTTCGACCGCGTGACCTTCCTCGACAACCACGCCGGCGATGGCGGTGGCGCCATCTGGATGCAGGACATGGAGTTCGAGCTGACCAATTCGACCATCGCCGGCAACACCAGCGACGGCAACGGCGGAGGCGTCCGCATCGACCAAGGCCCGCACGGCAGCACGATTCGGATCGAGAACACCACGTTCTCGGCCAACGTCACCCACGCGGGGCTCGGTGGTGGCCTGGTGTTCGCTGGCCAGGGCTCGATCCGCAACTGTACGTTCGCGAACAACGAGGCCGACGGCGGCGAAGGCTACTTCGGCGCAGCCATCGTCGCGCAGGGGCCCGGCTTCGAGCAGCTGAGCGTCGACAACACCATCTTCTGGAACAACCTGACGAATCACGAGTGGACGCCGATGACCTGCTCCATCGACAACCCGGGTACGCCCGGCGTCTTGCCGGGGGAGAACAACATGCAATGGCCGACCGAGCGCGTGGGCTCGAACAGTCAGGCGGACAACCCCTGCACCGCCAACATTGCCTTCCAGGACGCGGAGCTCAGCGAGCTCTCGGACAACGGGGGCCCGACGGCGACGATGCTGCCCGGTGCCGATGCCTCGCTCTTGTCGGTCGGGCAGGATTGTCCCGCGACCGATCAGCGCGGCCAGCCACGACCCGCGAGCGGCTGCACGATTGGCGCCGTGGAACAGGAATGAGTGCCGACGGCAGTAGGCGCGCAGCCGGTCGAAGTGAAAATTACGCCAAGGCTCGCGAGGCCCGCGCCGCAGCGGTCGGAAGATTCATGAGCCGAGTCTGGCTGCCACCGGCACGCCCGGCATTTCGCTGACGATACGGCGGAGTGCGCGGGTGTTGGTCGAGGGCGGGGTCAAACGCAGGGCGAGGTTGCGGAGCCAACGCACCACCGAGCCTTCGAGCTGCGCGACGCGTCCGAGCGTGTGCGACTGATCGAGGATCCAGCGTGCCCGCGGACGACGGTACGCCTCGTAGCGCTCGAGAGCGGCGTTCGTGGGGCCGAGCTCGTCGAGCAG
>DATIDO010000396.1:0-2329 GCA_035456245.1 Polyangiaceae bacterium | reverse complement strand
ACGCATTCAACCAGAGGCTGCCCAGCACGAAGGCGACGGCGAGCCGAACACCCAGCGTCCGCGTCGTAGCACTCGTCTCCGGGCGCCGTGGCGTCATGGTACCCGAGGAGCCAAGAGCGCCTCGACGCGCTCCCGATACGGGCTCGTCGGGTAGCGGGAGACGAAGCGTCGCCCCAACTCCGCCGCGCCCGCTTCACCGCTCGCCAATGCGATCTGCACCCGCAAGAACTCTCGCTCTTGCCCGAGTGCCCCTCGCGGGAAGCGCCGTGCCATCTCGGCGAGCAGACTACGAGCCCTCGCTTCGTCACCCTGGCGATGAGCGCTGCGCGCCTCGCGCAGCAGTCGGTTCTCTTCCTCCAGGGCGTGGGCGGTCGGAGGCGCATTGGCCCCGGGAGCCGTAGCGCCTGAATTGACCACGCGCTTCGGCTCGGTCGAGCTCGGCTCGTCCTGAGTCGAGCCAGACGGTGCGGCGTCCAAAGGAGCGACGTCGGACGGAGCCGGCGTCGTTTCGGCGGCGACTCGATTCGGCGCCATGGCCTCCGTCGCAGGAGACTTCGCAGGAGGCGTCGCAGCGGCCACTTGAGCGCCGTCGTCGCTCTTCGCCAGATAGTAGGCTCCTCCTCCGAGCGGCGCCGCGATGGCGAGCGCCACCAATAGCTTTCCGGTCCAGCTCACGGTCGCCGCTGCGCCTTGAGTGGTCACGGCAGTCACCGCACCGCCGGCCAGGATCGCGCCAGACATGCGCTCCCAAACGGCATCCCGGGTGGCAGGATCGGGCCGCAAGCTACCCAGTAGCTCGCGCTCGCCCCGAGAGATCGGATCGCTCGAGCTCCCTTCGAGGAGACGTCCATCGTCACTCATGTGCCTGCTCCCCTTCGACCCACTTCACCCGTCGAGCTGATGCCGGAAGACTCGTCTTCACCGTCGCCGTCGATATCGCTGCGGTCACCGATGCCCTCATCGAGCTGCTCGACCGAGCCATCGGCCGCCGCGGTGGGTGGTCTGGTCGATGCCCTCGGGCCGGAGCCCTCGGCAAACTCGCCTTCTCCCAGCCAAGCAGCCACACCGCGCCGGAAGGCCTGGCGTGCCAGACGCAAGCGAGAGCGAACGGTGCCGACGGGAACGCCGAGCTCTTGGGCAATCTCGTCACCCGAAAGCTGCTCCAGTTCGTGGAGCAAGAAGACCTCGCGTTGCGCCTCGGGCAAGCCGTCGAGGAGCGCACGCGCCACGCGCGAACGCTCGGCCACCTGCACCTCACGCTCACTGGAGACACGCCGATCGGCATGAGCGGCGAGCGCTTCCGTGTCGGTCGCCACTTCGCGGCGCACACTCGCAGAACGACGGTAGTCACTGGCCACCCGTCGACAGATCTGGAAAATCCACGTACGCAGTCGAGAGCGCCCTTCGAACTCGGGCAGGCGACGATGGACGACCAGGAACACGTTTTGCGCGGCGTCGGGGAGATCCCGCTCGGGGACCGAGAGGCGGCGCAGCGCGTGCCAGACCCACTCGAACTCCTGCTCGTAAATCGCCCTGAATTCCCGCATTTCCGGGCCGTGCGCAGGCGCTCGGGGCACCGCGGCAGCGCGCTCGGGGCGCCGGAAGAAACCAGGAATTCGCACCACACGACAGGATAGTGGAAAGTCCCGCGCCAATCGATCACGACGAGCGAATCACGGCCTGGCGCCGCCGTGCCCCGTTTGTCCTACTGCCGCTGCTGTTGACGCACCCCGCCCGGGCCCAAGACGCCACGGAATCCGAATGGTTCCGCGTAACGAGAGCGCCCGGTACCGAGAGCTGCCCCGATGCGCAGCGCCTGCAGAGCGCCGTCTCGGCCCTGCTCGACCACTCCCCCGGCAAGCCCAGCGCGCCCCTGCAGATCGACTTCCAGGCCTCCGGGGGGCGCTTCGTCGCTCGCCTGGTGCCGAGCGATCCCCGCGCCCGTGCCCGTGAATTCGCCGATCGCCACCCGGACTGCGAGCCGCTCGAACGAGCCGTCGTCACCGCGCTGGCGCTCTATTTGGACGCAACCCACCCTGCAGCCGACTCGCCGACGGCCGAGCCTGCGTCGCAGTCGGAAGTTCCTCCCTCGGCCGCGGCGCCCGCCGCGAGCTCTTCCGCTGCCTCTGCATCTACAGACCAGCCCGGCGACGATACGCAGCCCCAGGAGGCTGGCGGACGCCTCACGGCCGGCCTCGGTGGTGGCCTGCTCGTGGGGCTCGGCGTGCCCGCTGCACCAGCCGTTCGCGCCGAGCTCGGCTATCGCTGGTCGCGCTGGCACGCCCAAGCCACGGCGCTTTGGTTGCCGGGCACCACGAACGAAGTGCCG
>DATIDO010000395.1:0-4543 GCA_035456245.1 Polyangiaceae bacterium | reverse complement strand
GCTCGTGCTGCGCGACCAGGGGGACTTCGTGCGTATCCGCGTGACCGACGACGGACCCGGCATGACGCCCGAGGTGCGCGAGCGCGTGTTCGATCCCTTTTTCACCACCAAGGCCCCCGGACGCGGGACCGGCCTGGGCCTGTCGACGGCCTACGCTGCCATCGCCCGAGTCGGTGGGCGCATGGAGTGCCAGTCCAAAGTCGGCGGAGGCACGACATTCTCTCTGTTCGTTCCGGTTCACGTCGAAACGGACGACGCCGTGTCCTCGGCTCGGGCTGCTCCGCGTCCCAGCTCCAACGGACACGAGCTGCGGGTGCTCGTCGTCGACGACGAAGACATCGTGCGTCGCGCTCTGGTGAGTGTCTTGAGCCAGGGGGGGCTGCAAGTCGTGGGGGCACGCGACGCAGCCGAGGCGCTGGAGATCGTGCAGCGCATCGAGTTCGACGTGGCGCTGCTCGATCGCACGATGCCGGGCATGGACGGCATCCGCTTGGCCGCCGAGCTCCACAAATCGCACCCCGAGCTCCGCCTGGTGCTCGTCACCGGCGGCGAAGTCGGCTCGCACGAGGTCATGCACTTCGAACAGGTGATGACCAAGCCAGTCCGCTCGGCGAATCTGCTCGAGGTCGTGCAGCGCCTGGGCCGCAAGGCCAACTAGAGCTTTGGCGGGGCAACTGCTCGGAGCTCCAGGCCGCAACTAGTTGGCCAAGTCGAGCCAGACGGGATCGTGGTCGCTCGAGCGAAACGCGTCCGTCCCGAAGCCCGGTGTGCTCGCGTGGCGGTAGTCGAGCCACAGCGGCTCGTCGGCGTTGATGTGCCAGATGCCGGCCGCTTGGATCGCGGGAGCCAGCGACGGGGACGAGAAGGCATGGTCGAGCAGGCCGGCCAAGCCATCGAAGACGAAGGAGTAGGCCTGCGGCACGGACGCCAGCCGATCCAAATAGCCGGCATCCGCCAGCAGCGTGAGCGAGCGCTCGCCGGGGTAGGCATTGAAGTCGCCGAGCAGGAGCAGATGCGCCGAGCCAACCCTCTCGGCCTGCTCCGCGGCGAAGTCCGCCAGCGCCAGCGATTGGTCGATTCGTTCCGTTTGGAAGCAGCCCTCCCCCGTATCGGCGTCGGCGACCCCCGCCCCGGCGCAGCTGCGACTCTTGGCGTGGACGGCCAACACCGAGACCACCCGCTCCCCCACGAGGAAGCTCTGCGCCCGAACCGGCCTCCGGTGAACGGCTCTCACGTCGTCGCGAGCCGAGCCGGGGATCAGCGTCACGCGGGACGGCCGGTGAAAGAGGACGGTGTGAATGGCGTCGCTGCCGGGTGACTCGGGCGGGGGTGCAGCTTCGTAGGGGCTCGCGCTGCGCGCATTCAGCGCCGCCAGCAGCTCGCTCTCGGTCACGCCCCCGTCGTTCTCGACCTCGAGCAGTGCCAATACATCGGCGTCGAGCGCCACGAGTGCGGCGAGCAGTTTCTCGCGCTGGTAGTGCCGCTCGAGCGCGGTCTCGGCCCCACGGCTGCGCAACGTGGTGAAGCAGTTGCCGAGATTCATGGCCGCCATGCGCCAGCTGGCTGGAGAGGCGCGCGGAGGAGCGGACGGTCGGGGATTCCGAGCGATCCAAGCCACGGTGCCGAGCGGCCTGAGCAGGGGCCGCTCTCCAGAACCATCTAGAACCCCGACCACGGGAACCAGCTCGTCACCCGAGCGTGGCCAGCCCTCGCCGCCAGCCGAAGCCAGGCTCGGCCATCCCAGGTCGAGCCAGCGCCGCGCGTCCCGGGCCGCGGGCGAGCCCGCGAACCAACGCTGATCGGATAGACGCACCCAGCTGCTGCCGTCGGCGCCCTCGACGAAAGCCCCGAGCACCGCCGTCGCTTCCAACCGAACCAGCGTGGCATCACTCGCCTCCAGCTCCGCCGCTCCACCGTGCGGAAGTCGCAGCCCGCGCGGCGGCGGAAGCCCCGACTGCCCACAGCTGTGTCGCTCCGCCACGCGCAGCGCAGGCCGAGCGCCACGCGTCGTCACGGCCCCGCGCAGCCACAACCGCTCGCCTGCGCTCGCCCCGGCCTCGTCGAAGATCCACAGGCCCCGAGGCCCCGTCGCCGCCTCCCCGAGATCCTGCAAGAAGTAGCCGCGCTCGTCGCCAGCCGAGACCCAGGTGACCACGCCCGAGACCGGCACGCTCTCGGCGTCCGACGGCGAGCCCACGGAACTGGCCAGCCACGCTCGGAGTTCGGACGGCGCGAGCGCTGGCGGCCCACACGATGCCGGGCCCGCTGTCTGCGGTTCGTCGCCATTCGGCTCCTCCCGCTGCGAAGCGCCGGCCTCACTAGCTGGCTCCCCCTGGTGCGGCCCGGCCCCCCCACCACCGCTGCATGCCGCGAGGCAAAGGGAGAACGGCAAAAGGCGGAGCCAAGAGGCCACGCCCCCGCCGTGCAAACCCCGGTCCAGGCGGTGGGGGCGCCAAAAAAGAGCCCTCTCACCCGCCTGGAAGCTGGCACGCCGGCGGCTTCACCCTGGCGAGCCAGCCGTGAGCTCAGCGCTTTGCCAGGCGCTCTTCGATCGAGCTCAGCAGAGCGGCAAACGGCTCGGTGAACTTCTTCACGCCGTCTGCCAGCACGGCGCTCGTGATCTGGTCGAGCGAAATCCCTGCAGCGCTCAGCTCGGCAAGCACCTTCTCGGCGCCGGCCACGTCCTCGATCAGGCTCGAGCGGGCCTCACCGTGATCGGCGAAGGCGCGCAACGTATCGGGCGGCATGGTGTTGACCGTGTCGGGACCGATCAGCTCTTCGATGTAGAGCACGTCACGGTACTTTGGGTTCTTGGTACCGGTGCTGGCCCAAAGCAGGCGCTGCGGGCGTGCCCCGGCGCTTGCCAGCGACTGCCAGGCGGCGCCGGCGAACAAGCGCTGGTAGGCAACGTAGGCCAGCTTGGCGTTGGCGATCGCGACCTGGCCGGCCAAGCTTGCCGCGGAAGAGCTTGCGGCAGCAGGAGCGAGCGCTTCGAGGCGAGCATCGACGGCACTGTCGATGCGGCTGACGAAGAAGCTCGCCACGCTGGCGATGTGGTCCACTGGCTTGCCCGCAGCTGCGCGCGCGGAGAGGCCCTCGATGTAGGCCACGGCGACCTTCTCGTAGGCGTCCTTGGCGAACAGCAGGGTGACGTTGACGTTGATGCCCTCGCTGATCAGCTGGCGGATGGCAGGAATGCCTGCCGGCGTCGCCGGCACCTTGATCATGGCGTTGGGGCGCGCGAGCGCGGCCCACAGGCGGCGTGCCTCGGCGAGCGTACCCTCGGTGTCGTGTGCCAGCTCGGGTGAGACCTCGAGGCTGGCGAAACCATCGGCCCCTCCGCTGCGATCGTAGACCGGGCGCAGGACGTCGCAGGCAGCCGCGATGTCGGCGAGCGCGATCGACTCGTACACGCTCTTGGCCGAGGCCGGCGTGGCGGGCAGTGCAGCGAACACCGCGTCGTAGTCGGAGCCGCTGCGGATCGACTTCTCGAAGATGGCCGGGTTCGAGGTCACACCGGTCACCGAGTCGTCGGCCACCAAGCGCGCGAGCTCGCCGTTGTCCAAGATCTTGCGGCTGATGTAGTCGAGCCAGACGGACTGGCCGAGTTCGGCGAGGCGGGCGAGGCGGGCGTTCTTCGTGGTCACGGGCAACTCCAATTCGGGGGGACAGACCTAGGTCGCCTATCCGGTCCAGGTCAATGGCCCGCCCCGGCGAATCGCGCCAGCTGTTTCTCGGCAGCCTCGACGACACTCTCGGGCGCGAAGCCGAACTTCTTCTGCAGGTCCTTGAGCGGGGCCGAAGCCCCGAACGTATGCATGCCGATGCGCGCGCCCTCGGCACCTACGTAGCGCTCCCAGCCGAGCGTCGTGGCTTGTTCGACCGAGACGCGGGCGCGGACCGCGCTCGGCAACACCGACTCCCGGTAGTCGTCCGACTGCTCGTCGAACAACTCCCAGGACGGCAGGCTGACCACCCGGCTGCGCACGCCGCGCGTGAGCAGCACTTCGTGGGCGGTCACGCACAACGAGACCTCGCTGCCCGTCCCGATCAAGATGACCTCGGGGTCCCCTGCCCCCGGCGCGTCGGCCAGGACGTAGCCGCCCCGCGCGAGGCCGCTGGCAGGTGCGTAGCGGGTGCGGTCGAGGGTCGGCACCGCTTGGCGTGAGAGCACCAAGGCGGTGGGAACGTGGTGGAGGGAGATGGCGACACGCCAAGCCTCGGCGATCTCGTTGGCGTCGGCTGGACGCAGGGTGACGAGGCCTGGAATGGCCCGCAGGCCGAGCAGCTGCTCCACCGGCTGGTGGGTGGGACCATCTTCGCCCACGCCGATCGAGTCGTGGGTGAAAACGTAGAGCGCCGGAAGCTCCATGAGTGCGCTCAAGCGAATCGCCGGCTTGGCGTAGTCGCTGAAGATGAAGAAGCCAGAGCCGTAGGCGCGCAACTTCGACAGGCACAGGCCGTTGAGGATGGCCGTCATGGCGTGCTCCCGCACACCGAAGTGAAAATTGCGTCCGGCGTAGTGGTCGCGCTGGAAGTCGCC
>DATIDO010000394.1:0-4386 GCA_035456245.1 Polyangiaceae bacterium | reverse complement strand
GCCGCAACATCCCCTGCTCGGTGCTCATGCTGCCTCCAAGACGATGGCTGCGCCGAGGCCGCCGGCTGCGCAGGCGGTACACAAGGCAAACTCCCCGCCTCGTCTCCGTAGCTCGCGCAAGGTCTGATGGATCTGCCTCGCGCCCGTGGCAGCAAAGGGATGCCCGAGCGCCAGCGAGCCACCCGTGACGTTGAACCTCTCCCAATCGATGCGACCGATCGGCTTGCTACGGCCCAGCTCGTCGCGCGCGAACTGCTCGGACTCGAAGGCCCGCGTGTTGGAGAGCACCTGCGCCGCGAAGGCCTCGTGCATGTCGAGCAAGCTCATGTCGGCCAGGCTCAGGCCGGCACGCTCGAGCGCGAGCGGAGTCGCATGTGCGGGCCCCATGAGCAGCTGCCCTCGCGGATCCACGGCTGCAAAAGCGTAGGAGCGGACGTAGCCGAGTGGCTCGAAGCCGAGTTCCCGAGCGCGCTCCTCGTGCATGACGAGCAGCGCCGCCGCTCCATCCGTGAGAGGCGACGAGTTGCCGGCCGTCACCGTGCCGTTCTTGCGGTCGAAGACCGGACGCAGCTTGGAGTAGGCCTCCAGCGACGAGTCGCCGCGGACCAAGTTGTCGCCACTCACGGCCGAGAAGCGTTCCCCCACGTAAGCGGTCATGACCTCCTCGGCCAGGCGACCATCGGCCCACGCGCGCGCCGCCAGGGTATGGCTGCGATGCGCGTACTCGTCCTGCGCCGCTCGGCCGATGCCGTTCTCCTTCGCCATCTTCTCTGCGCTCTCGCCCATCGACAGCCCGGTCGAGAACTCGGCGATGGCGGGCGGCTCGGGAAGCAAATCGGCCGGCCCCAAATGAGCGAAGGCTTTGAGGCGCTCCGCGAGGGAACGCGCCTTGCTGGCGCGAAGGAGCGCTTGGGCCAGCGGCTTCTTCACCGTGATCGGTACGTCGCTCGAACTATCGGTTCCGCCAGCGACCACGACCCGAGCCGCCCCGGCCCAGATGGCTTCGACGGCGCTCACCGTCGCTTGGTAGCCCGTCGCACAGGCACGCGAGACGGAGAAGGCCTCGATCGAGCGGGGCAAGCCGGCCGCGAGCACGATCTCTCGCGCCACGTTGGGTGCGTCGATCGAAGGCAGCACCTGACCGAAGACGATCTGATCGACGAGCGCTGGCGAGAGCCCGCTGCGTGCGAGCAGCTCCGCCGTCACCGCGGTGCCCAGATCGAGTGCCGACTGAGTCGCGAAGCCGGTGCCCTGTTTTTGGAATGGGGTGCGGAGACCGGCCACGATGGCCACGCGCTTCCCTGCCTTCTTCGGCTGCATGTCCGGAGTGTGGCACGGGCCTTCGACGCGCACCAAACGCCCCACGAACGCGACGATGCGCGCTCAGGCCGTCTTCTGCTTGTCGACCTGCGCGCGCGAGGCTGCCGGGTACACGCCGCTGCTCGTGCCCTCTTCTTCGAAGCGCACACCCACGGGATGCTGCGGAGAGACCTCGGACAGTCGAGCCCACAGCTCGAGCACGCGGCTACGCGCGCGACGCGCCTCCGTGGATCCGGTCCAGTCGCCTCCACCAACCACCAGCTGTGCGTCCGAGCTGGTGTTGAGCAGCTCGATCAGTGCGCAGCCCACACGCCAACGAACGTCGTCCTGCGTGGCCTCTTCACCGACCGGCTGGATCCCGACTGCTGCGCCATGAGCGATCGTGCCACGTGGCAGCGTGCCACTCTCCTCGACCGAGGCGGGTCGCGCGTGACCCTGGCTGCAAACGTAGCCAGCACCCAACACCTGATCGCCACGTTCACGCAGCTTCTCGATGCGAGCCATCATGCGCGCACCGAAGCTGACCAGATCCTCTTGCTCCAACTGAGCCTCGACGATCACGTTGTGAGCGCGTGCCCTCAGCTCGCTGCTCCAACTCGGCCAGGTCGCGCCCTTCTCGAGCACGAGCAGCGTCAAAATCTGACGTTCCTGCTTCATGATTCGCGCTCTCCAGAGGGCCACGGGTCGACAGCATGAACGCGCCATGCTTCCGGCGCGTTACGAGCGTGCAAACTTCCCCTGACTTCTTTCCTCGCCATCGGTTGTGCCGTCTCCCCCGGCAAACCAGCAGAGTGGGTCTCGCATTCCTGGGGGTCAAGCGCCCAGGACGAAATGAAGAACGCGGCCTCGAGGGCCGCGTCCATTCTTCCCCATTTCGAAGGGGGTAAGCGCTTCCGAAAATTCCTGACCGAACGCTGGGCCAGGTGCCCTCGAACGCCCGGTCCGTTGGCCTTTCAGCCGTAGCTCATGCCGAGAGCATGAAAGCCCTTGTCGACATAGACGACGGAGCCGGTCATGCCGCTGGCAAGCGGGCTGGAGATGAAGGCCGCGAAGTTGGCGACCTCTTCCTGCGTGAGGCGCTCCTGGAGCGGCGCATGCTGAGCGTAGTGCTCGATGTACTCGTGGATCACGCCGGTGGCGTTGGCCGCGCGGGACGCGAAAGGACCCGCGGAGATGGTGTTGATGCGCAGGCCGTAGCGACGACCGATCTGGTAGGCCAGGTAGCGCGTATCGCTCTCCAGTGCGGCCTTGGCCGACGACATACCGCCGCCGTAACCGTGAATCACCTGCACGGCTGCCAGGTAGCTGAGGCTGAGCACCGAGCCGCCGCGGTTCATCAGCGGCGCGAGCTTCGACACCATCGACACCAGCGAGTACGAGCTGACGCCGAGCGCAGCCAGGTAGCCCTTGCGGCTCGTGTCGATCAGGTCCTTGGCGACCTCGGGACCGTTGGCGAGCGAGTGGACCAGGATGTCGAGGGAGCCGTCGCCGAAGTCCTTCTTCCAGTTGTCCGTCAGACCCTGGATGGTGAAGTCACCACGCTCGGAGTAGCGCTTGTTCTCGCGCACGTCCTCGGGCACGTCGTCCCAACTGTCGTAGGCAGCGTCGAGCGGGTAGATCTTCTCGAAGTCGAAGAGGGAGCCGTCGGCCAGCGTGCGGGCCTCGTCCATCTTGCCGCGACGCAGCATGGTCTCGAAGATGCCCATGGCGGGCGGCCAGGAAGCAGCGCACACGGTTGCTCCGCATTCGGCAAGCGCCTTGGCGATGGCGAAGCCGAAGCCGCCAGCGTCCGAGACGCCGGCGATGAGGGCGCGCTTTCCGCGCAGATCGATGGTCGGCATGACGTGCGCTTTTTCCGTCGAGTGACCGGTGCTGGCAAGACTGGACGAGCCTCGAAAGGCGTTTTTTCGGGCCCGGCGGCGGCCCCTGGGGCCTCCGGACGGCCTGATTCCCGTGCGGACGGGACTGCGGGCCCGGGGACGGTCCATTTTTGACAGAGCGGGTCGCCCGGGGGAGTTTCCCGCCATGGCCGAGGCCCGAGAACTCACCGAACTCCCCGCTGGCACGCAGCTCGTCGTGGGCGGCAATCGCGTCGTCACCGTGGGGCCCGAACTCGCCAGCGCGTTCCGTCGTGGCGACAGTTTGGTCGCCGTAGAGCGAACCGGCGAGCTCCTGCACATCCCTGCCAAGGAGATCGAGGTCGCTCGCGCCGCCGTGACCCGCGCGGTCGAGGCCTTCGCGATCATGTCCGAGGTGACCGACGCCCAGCTGCGCGCGTTCTTCGTCGGTTTCGCCGAGCGCTTGGCCGACGCCGACGTTTGGTCCGACATCCTGGCAGTCAACGCCGCCGATGTGCGCGACGCCAAGGCACGCGGTCGCTCGACGACGCGCCTGGAGGCCACCGAGGCCACGCGCCAGGCCATGATCGCCGGACTCCGCGGCTGGGCCGAGCTGGACTCGGTGCGAGGCCGTGTGCTCGAGACCGTCGACCACGGAGGCTGGAAGGCGGAGCTGGTCGGCGCCCAGCTGGGCGTGATCGCTTTCGTCTTCGAAGGCCGCCCCAACGTCGTGGCCGACGCCACGGGCGTTCTGCGCGGCGGGAATTGCGTGGTGTTCCGGATCGGCCGCGACGCACTGAACACGGCCAAGGCCATCATCGAGCGTGCTACGGCTCCCGCGCTGCGGGCCGCGGGCTTGCCCGAAGGTGCAGTCACCGTGGTGGACTCGACCGCGCACGCCGCTGGTTGGGCGCTGTTTCGGGAGCGACGCCTGTCGCTCGCCGTGGCCCGTGGATCGGGTCCGGCAGTCGACACGCTGGGCAGTCTCGCGCAGAGCGTCGGTGTGCCCGTCAGCCTGCACGGCACCGGCGGCGCCTGGCTCGCCGTCGATCGCGACGTGAGCCCCCAGCAGCTGAGTCAGAACGTCTTCGACTCGCTGGATCGCAAGGTGTGCAACACCATGAACACCTGCTGCTTGCTGCGTAGCCAGGCCGAGCGCCTCGTTCCGGCCTTCTTGGAGGGGCTCGAGCGGGCGGCCGCGCGACGTGGCCACCCGTACAAGCTCCAC
>DATIDO010000393.1:0-7753 GCA_035456245.1 Polyangiaceae bacterium | reverse complement strand
TCCGCCACCCTGCCCGCTCGGGGGGTGGCTCGTAAAGGCGAGACAGAGCGGCTGAAATCGACCCAGGTTGCCCGTCCGGGCCATTTCAGCAAGGCTGCAATCCCTATGCGCGCTGCTCCCCTGCTGATGCCGACCCTCCTCTTCGCCACCGCCCTCGTGGGGGCGTCTTGCTCGGGTTCCAGTGATGGCACCTCCGACGCGGATGCGAACAGCGGCGGCTCCGGTGGCTCGGCTGCGAGTGGCGGCGCTTCCAACACGGGTGGCCAGGCTGCAACTGGCGGTGGCAGTGCCACCGGTGGCGCTTCGGGCAACAGCTTCACCTGCCCGACCGTGACTCCTGGTGCGGTGCCCAGTCTCCCCAAGACGACCGCTCTGCTGGCCGACGCGCCCAACCTGCCCGGTGAGTCGGAAGGCAACGGCTTCCTCGAAGGCGCGATCTGGTTGGACGGCTCTCTCTACGTTTCCCAGCTCCGCACCTGGGGTGCTCCGCCGCCCTCGCGCGTGTTGAAGCTGAACGGCACGACGCTCGAAGAGTTCATCCCCGACGCCGGCACCAACGGCCTGTTCCCCGGTGACGGCGAGCTGCTCGGCGCCAGCCACATCTCCCAAGGCATCATCCGCCTCGGTCTGGCCGCACCTCACACCAAGACCGTCGTCGTCGACGAGTACGACACGAAGAAGTTCAACTCGCCGAACGACCTCGTGGTCGCTCCGAACGGCGACATCTTCTTCACCGATCCCACCTACCAGTGCGGCAACGCCGACGCGACGTGCGAACAAGGCGCCGCCAACAAGCGCGTCTACCGGTTCGCCGATGGTGTCGTGAGCACCGTCGCCAGCACCCACGACCAGCCCAATGGCATTGCCCTCTCACCCGACGGCAACACGCTCTACGTGGCTGGCTCGGGTCCGCTCGAGAAGTTCCCGCTGGCCGACGGCGTGCCGGGAGACCGCGCGGAGTTCGCCGCCTCGCTGACGGGCATCGACGGCCTCACGGTCGACTGCGCTGGCAACGTCTACGCCTCGGCCCATTCCCAGCAGAACGTCGCCGTGGTGAAGCCCGACGGCACCGTCTTGGCCGACCGCATCACGGTGGGCGCCAACGTGACCAACGTGGCCTTCGGCGGCCCGAACCACACGACGCTCTACGTCACCACGTATTCCAAGGCGCTCCACTCGGTCGAGCTCGACGTCCCGGGCTACCCGTACTGAGCGCACGGATCGACTGGAAGCAGCCGGCCATCGCTCGCGCGGCGCGCGACTTGCGCCCCGCGAAGATTCGCGGATCTCTTCGCCCGCGTTGGCAGCTCCCATCGTGATCATCGGCCTGGGTCAGCTCGGCTCGTTCTTTCGTGACGTCTTCGTGACGCTCGGGCGCGAGGTGGTCGAGGTGCGCCGCACGGACGATCTTGCCGCGCTCGGCGACCAGCACCCGACGCCGGAGGCCGTGTTGGTCGCCGTCGGCGAGGACGATCTGGCGCCGCTCTTGGTTCGCCTCCCCGACGGATGGCGCAGCCGCGCCGTGCTGTTGCAGAACGAACTGCGCCCCGCGCAGTGGCTCGAGCCCGGCCTCGAAGAGCCGACCGCTCTGATCGTCTGGTTCGAGCGCAAGGCCGGACGTCCGCCGGTTGCCGTACGTGAGAGCATCGTCTCCGGGCCCGCCTCCGCGCTCTTCGAGCTGGCATTCACTCACGCCGGGCTGCCGCTGCGCCGGGTCGACTCGGCCGAGCTGCCATTCGAGCTCGCCCTCAAGAACCTCTACATCCTGGTGCTGAACCTGTGCGGTCTCGAGACGCGAGGCAGCGCGGGTGATCTGGTCGAGAACCACGCCGAGACGTTCCGTCGGGTGTTCGACGATGTCCTGACACTCGAGCGCGCCTGGTTCGGTCCCTCGGCGAGCTTCGACTCGAGCGCCCTGGAGTCCGCTCTGCGCGCCGCCATCGCACGCGACCCCGCGCACGCCGCCAGCGGGCGGAGCGCGCCGCGCCGCTTGGCCCGCGCCCTCTCCCAGGCCAGCGCCTTCGCCATCCGACTTCCCAGCCTCGAACGGCTGGCAGCACTTACTTCGACATGAACTCCGCTCCTTCCTCTGGCTCCAGCTCCCACGACGCCTGGCTCGTCGATCTCGACGGCACCCTCTACGCGCCTCGCTTCGTCCAACTCGCCATGGCGGCCGAGCTCGCGCTCACGGGTGCCCACCGCATCGCGGCGCTGCGCGCCTTCCGGCGCTGCCACGAGGAGCTGCGTCACGAGTTCGCGGCCGCGCCGGAGCTCGAGTTCTTTCCTTCGCCATTCCAGGAGCAGCTGCGCCGCACCGCCGAGAAGCTCGGCATGTCGCCGGAGTGGCTCCGCTCGATCGTGATGTCGTGGATGGTCCAGCGCCCCGGCAAGTGGCTCCGCATGACCCGCCGAACGGCGCTGCTCCGCGAAATCCGCGAGTTCCGGGCGGCGGGCGGCAAGACCGCGCTGGTGAGCGACTACCCGGCCGATGCCAAGCTGCGTGCACTCGGCGCTCGCGACGCCTTCGATCTGGTCGTTGCGAATGGCGAACACCCTCGCCTCACCCGGCTCAAGCCGTCGCCCGACGGCTACCGCATCGCCGCGGCCGAGCTCGGCATCGCGCCCGGCCGCTGTCTGGTGCTGGGCGATCGCGATGACGCCGATGGTGCCGCCGCGAGGGCGGCCGGCATGGCTTTCTGTCTGATCGGCTGAGTCCGGAGCGGTGCGGCCCGTGCCCCGCCGCGCGCGCTTCCCATTCAGAGCAGGCGAGAAACCTCCGCCGCCGCCGCTCGACCGTGATGGAAGGCTTCCTCGAAGAGCGCCAAGCCCGAGAAGTCGGTGTGCGCGAAATGACTGCGACCGACGGGAGCCCGGTTCAGCGCCCCGCTGGCGCGCAGCCCCACCGACGGCCGCACCATGGCGTGGCCGTGCCGCATCACGTTGAGCTCCTTGCAGTGCACGGAACTCCCCGGGTGCATGGCCTCCAGCTCACCCAACAAGAGCCGCGCGCAATCGGCGTGGCTGTACGAGTACAACTTCTGCCGCGCCTTCTTCGGATCGTCGTCCAGCAGTGGCACGTAGAAGGTCAGCACGGTGTCGCCATGATCGATGCCGGCTTGGTGGGTCGCGACGACGTAGCCGAGCGAGCCGGAGTGAAACGAGATGTTGTCCCAGGCCAGCGGGGCACCACGACCGCCCGGTCGCTTGTCCATCAGTAGGTTCCCCACCAGCCAAGAGCCGTATTCGAGCGGGGGATTGCGCTCGGCCAGCTGGGGCAAGAGCGCTCGGCGCACGTGATCGGGGACCGCGAAGATCACGCGCTCGGCCTCGAAGACGTGCGTGCTCCGATCGCCCCGCAGCGTCGCCACACGAACTCCCGACTCCGTCTCCTGGACCGCGTAGGCGACGTGACCGAGCTTGGGCCGCACCGCGAAGCGCTCCAACTCCGCCAGGAAATGCCGAATGAAGAGGCCGTTCCCCTGCGGCACCGTCAGGTAGCCGCGACCGTCTTCTTCTTCGTTCTCGTCCCGCGAGGCAAAGTAGTAGATCCCGGCGAACGCGCTCGTCTGCGCGCTCGTGGTCCCGTAGTCGTCGCGGCAGGCGTAGTCCGCCAGGAAGCGAACTCCTCGCGAACGAAAGCCTTCGGCCTCGAGGAATGCCGCCATCGACATCGTGTCGAAGCGCTCGATCTCGGGACCAATCTCGGCGGCGGCCAGCGGGATGTGGAAGACCTTGCGACCGTCGCCGTTGCGCAGGCGGCAGTATTCGAGCATTTTCCGCCGAAATGCCGGGAGCTCCCGGCGTGACTCCGGGTCGAGCGCGTGCAGCGGGAGCATCCCCTCGTAGAAACGCCCCTCGAAGAAGATGCGCTCCTCGGGATCGCGGACGAGGTACTCCTCGTGCGCGTCCAGCTGGCCGTCTTCGTCGATGTACATCATGCCCACGTCCGTGAGCAGCTTCACCATCGACTCTTGATCGGCAGATGGCGCCACGACGTAGTGGGCCCCCCACGGATGCTGGAAGCCACCGGTGCTGCCGGCGCGTGACGTGCCGCCTGCCTCGGGCTCGACGTCGATGATGGCCAGATCGCGATGGCCGGCGCGCGCCAGCTCGAGCGCCGCCGACAGGCCACTGACCCCCGTACCGACGATCAGCACCCGATGCTTCGAGCTGGGCGCAGCAGCGGGAAACGGCAGCCGCTCACGTACCGCGTGACCCAGCTCGAAGTGGGCCCCGACGATGCGGCCAGGGACGGGCTGCGTGAGACGAGGATAACGTTCGGGATCGCAAGCCAGCGCGCCGAGGAAGGCAGCGCTCGTTCCCCAGAAGGCGCGACGGGTGGTCACTTGCCGAGGGCCCGCCACTCGGCCTCGTAGGTGCGCACGAGGACCTGGTTGTCGAAACGATTCACCTCGGAGGGAACCTCGGCGATGTCGGGCGAGAAGCGAAACAGCGAGGGCATGCCGTCGTCGCTGAGGAAGCGCAGCGGCACCCGGGGCAGGGTGGTCGGCTCGGCAAAGGGCGCGTTCTTGGCCAGGACGAAGCCCCACTGCGAAAAGGACGGGAGCTGGATTTGGTAGGGCCGCACCTGGAGCTCGGCGGCGCGCATGGTCTCGACGATGCACCAGAACGAGCGACGGCTGAGCAGCGGGCTCGTCGACTGGACGGCCGCGACACCGTCCTCACCCAATGCCCGCGAGAGCAGGCGATAGAAGTAGCGGGTGTAGAGCTTGCCGAGGTGGAAGTTGTTCGGATCCGGGAAGTCGACGATCACCAGATCGAAGCGACGCTGATTTTCCCGCAAGAACACGAAGGCATCCTCGTTACGCACATGCACGCGCGGATCGCGCAGCGAGCCACCGTTGAGCGAAACCAGGAGCGGAAAATCACGGCCCAGCGCGGTCATTGCTGGATCCAGATCGACCAGCGTGACCTCGGCCACGGAGGGGTGCTTCAGGAGCTCGCGCACCGCCAGGCCATCGCCCCCGCCGAGAATGAGCACGCTCCGCGGTGGCCGGGGAAGGGTGGCGATGGCCGGATGCACCAACGCCTCGTGGTAGCGATACTCGTCGAGCGACGAAAATTGCAGGTTTCCGTCCAGGAACAGCTGGAAGCCGCCGTGCTTGTGCGTCACCACGATGCGCTGGTAGCGCGACGACTTCGCGAAGATGACGGGATCGTCGTAGAGGATCTCTTCGCTCCACGACGTGAGCCGGCCGGCCTGGGTCACGCCGAGTGCCAAGAACACGATCAGGCCCCAGCCCAGTGCGCGCGCCCGCCTGCGCTCCCGTGGAGTGAGCTCCTGGGCCAGCAGGTAGCTCCCCCAGATCCCCACCCCTGCGTTGGCGATGCCGGTCACCAAGGAGGTGCGGACCAAGCCGAGCGCCGGAACGAGCAGGAGAGGGAACAAGAGTGACGCCGCCAGCGCGCCCACGTAGTCGAAGGTGAGGACCCGCGAGACCACCTCTTTGAACTCGAGCCGCCCCTCCAGGATGCGCATGAGCAGCGGCAGCTCGAGACCGACGAACATGCCGACCATCACCACGATGCCGTAGAGCAGCACGCTGAAGGCCGCCGTCGTGGCGAACGCCGCGAACAGCACGGGCGCGGAGATGCCGCCCACGAAGGCCACGATCAGCTCCACCTCGATGAACCTCGCCGAGGGCCGCTCGACGAAGCGAGACAGGAACGCGCCCACGCCCATCGCCGAAAGGTAGAGGCCGATGACCAGCGAGAACTGTGTGACCGAGTCGCCGAGGATGTAGCTGGCCACGGCGCCCGCAAGGAGCTCGTAAACGAGACCGCACGTCGCGACCACGAGCACGTTCAGAAAGAGAAAGGCGGGTCGAGCAGCCGGAGAGGGCATGGCAGGGGCGCGGCCGGGCGCGTCAGCTGACCGCATGCGCGATGATGTGCGCGAGGCCCAGAATGATGGCTGCGACCACGATGGCCAAAGCCACGTTCTGGTCCGTCTCGATCTCCTTGCGAATGGAGAACGGCGTCAGCTTCTGCATGAGCAAGAAGGCCAAACCGAAGGCAAGGATGCCCACCACCGCGAAGAGCGCCGCCGTGCCCAAACTCGACAAAACCTCGTGCTTCATCATTTTCCCCCCTGGTAGCCGGATGAACTCGCCTGACTCACTCCCCGCATACTGCCGCGCGCAGCGCTCGCCTCATCGCGCGATTCCCATTCGCGTCCGCTGACGCACCAAGCAACCCAAGCGAGGATGAGGACGACACTCGAACCGATGTAGAGCTTGCGCGCGAGCATCAGATGACCTCCGGCGGGCCTGAGTCCAGCCGCCTGCGGCGTTCGAACATCGCGTACAGTACGTAACCCAACCACGGAAACACCGCGAGCACGAGCTGGAGGGCCCCGAACATCGCGAAGGACGGACTCCCTTGGCGAAGCGTGAAGGCCAGCGGCAGGGTCGGCCCCGCAGTCTGCATCGGGTTGAACGTGTCGTCTTCGTAGTTCACCTGAGCTCGCAGGACATACGTGCCCCCGTCGGGCGAGGAGTGACGAGACTCGGCCTCGACCTCGCCCTCCTCCCAGTCGCTTCCCGAGTAGTGCTCGAACGAGAGCTCCACCGGAATGACCTCGGCTCCGTTGTCACGGATCAGCTCGCCGTCGAGCTCGACGAAGCCCTTCAAACCCTCGCTCCGCGCGCGAAGCACGATGTTGCTTCCGCGCTCGAGCTGGAACGGGCGAGACACGAAGAGAGCGCTCGGCACGATCGTCGGGGCCGGGTTCCAAGGATCGGGAGCCGGCTTCGGCTGCGCGAGCGGGGTGTACTCGGCACGCCCGAGCACGAATTCGCGCCCTTGCCGCAGGCGTAGCCCTCCCCACAGCGCGGCAACGACTAGCGCCACCACCAGCCACTCGCGGAGCAGATTCACGTAGGGATTCGGCTGCGCCGCCCCCACGCCGACGGGGCCGGGGATGGGCCGACCGAACGCTCTTTCGACGGCCTGGTTCGGCACGTAGATGCCGCGCAAGAAGGATGGGTCTGCGGACGCGTTCGATCCCGTTGGGCGCACCTTCTGCTCGTGGCTGAAGCACTGGGGCGGCGAGATGAACTCGCGGACCGTGAACGTCTGGCCCGCGCACGACACGTCGGGCAACTGACCTTTCACCGAGGTGATCACGCAGTCGTACTGCGCGAAGAACTCGAAGGTGCGCTCGTCCCGACGGAACTGCGTAGCCTCGGCCGAGAACGGGGCCGTCGCGGTGAAGAACGTGTAGTGCCCCTGGCTCTCGGCGAGCCAAGCGAAGTTCCCGTCGCTGGTGCGCAGCGCATACTCGCTCCACTGAGCGGACGTCACCGTGCCCTGGAGTCGCTTCGTGACCTGGCCCACTACCGTGAGCGAGAGCCCGAACAGCCGAGCCTGCGCGCCGAGGGGCAGCGTCTGCGCGGCCGCACGCCCGAGGCCCAGTTCCTCCCAGCTCAGCGACCAGCGGAGTTCCAGCGGCGAATGGCTCTGACCCTCTCTGGCGTGTGGATCGAAGCAAAACGGGAACTGCCCTTCCGCCGCGACCTTGCCCGCGCCCAAAGACTCGAGAACGGACTGCGGATCCTGCCAGACGCTTCGGAGACGGGTACGTCGGTCGGCCACCGACTCCGTCGTATCGACGAAGTAGCCGAACCGCGCCCAGTCTCCCTGCTCGACGAGTCGGGCCCAGCGGCCATCTTCGAACGCACAGATCCATTCATCCCACCGCTCGCCGCCCTGATTCTCGTACTGCACTCGA
>DATIDO010000392.1:0-2213 GCA_035456245.1 Polyangiaceae bacterium | reverse complement strand
AGCTGGCTGACTCGATCGGCGCTCATGCCATCGTCGTCACCAGCCGCACGGGTCGTCTGGTCGAGGCGGTCGCCTCGTTCCGTCCCAAGACGGCCATCATTTACGGCTGCACCGAGGACGAGGGCATCCGCCGCAAGCTGTGGGCAGTGCGCTCCGTGGTACCGCTCGTCATCGAGTTCACCGCCGATCCGCAGAAGACCGTGGACAACGCCATGGCCGAGCTGAAGCGCCGCAACCGCCTGCTGCCTGGTGACCAGGTGGTGGTGGTGAGCGACGTCCACTCGGGCGGCGAGCGCATCGAGTCGGTGCAGGTCCACACCTTCCTGCCGGCCTGATCGCTCGAGGGGTCGCTTCGAGAAGCGGCCCTACCCGAAGAGGCCAATTGAAAAGAGGCCCTGCCGAAAGGCGGGGCCTCTCGTCATTTGCGGCGCGGAAGAGTCTTACTCCGTGCCGAGCGACAGGTTGGTTCGCTGGGTGGCGATGAGAGGCCAGCTGGCCGTGGCCAGCCAGGCACCCACCACCAAGAAGACCGGCGCGAATCCGTAGCGATCGGCGATGGGGCCGAGCAAGAGCACCGACACCGCGAAGCCCGTGTTGAAGGCGGCGGAGAACCAGCCCAGGAACCGGCTCCGCGACGCGGCGGTGAGATCCGCCAGCCCCGCCGCCGTCAGTGACGGATAGAGGAAGCCGTGGCTGATGCCGATCCCCACGCCGAGCGGGATGAGCCAAGGAGGCTGCATCCAGGCGGTGGCGGCCACCACGATCGCGTAGAGACCGAGCGCCCAAGCCGCCACGCGGCTCGGGCCGAGCGAGTCGGCGACCCGCGAAAGCACGATGCGCACGAACACCGCGGCCGCCACGTAGCCGAAGAAGAAGTCACCGACTCGCGTCGCGCCCCGCTCGAGCGCGAACGGCTGAGTGAAGGTGAACATCACGCCGATGCCAGCGCCCATGACCAGCGAGCCGTAGTGAACGGCCAGCAGGTGCGGGGCGTTCTGCGGAGCGTCGGGACCGTCCTGGGTCTCGACGCGAGCGCGCGGCAAACCCGGGAACAGGCCGAGCGCGGCGATGGCCAAAAGGCCCGCCGCAGCGAACACCGCGGGCCAGCCGAAGTGCTCGGCCAGCGGCTCGGTCACGGCAGGAGCGAAGGCGTTGGTGACCAGCATCGACAGGCCCAGGTAGCCGATGGCGCGGGCCAGCTGGTTCTTGGGAACGGAGTCGGCCGCCAGGGTGGCGGTTACGTTGGTGACCGCCGCCCAAGCGAAGCCCTGCACGGCGCGCAGCACGAACATGGTCACGCCCACCCGTTCGACGAAGGCGAAGCCGAGAGCCGCGATGCCAGCCGCGAGCATGCCCGCTCCCAGCACCAGCAGGCGCGGCAGGCGCGCCGCCCAGCCGCCGACCAAGGGCGCGAAGATGGCGCCGGCCACCACTGCGGCGCCCGCCACCCAACCGATCGTCGTCGAGCTGGCGTGGTGCTGCAGGCGCAAGTACTTGGGCAGGAGCAGGAACGCCGAGTAGACGAGCCCGAACGCCATCTGCACCCCGAGGATGCGAAAGAAGGTGGGGTTGGTCAGGCCCGAGCGCACGGGCTCGACGGGCGTGGATGTCGAAGCGGAGGACATCGATAAGGACCTCGGCGACGGTCTAGCGCATCCGCGGCCCAAGGCGCGCGGAAAATTTTCCCGGCTTCCGGGCAGCGTGAGATGCGAGGAAGGCATGGCTGCAGTCGTGGGATCACGCACGGAGGAGCTACCTTCGACCCAAGTCGAGAGGGCGTCGCGTGAGCTCGTGCGAGACGCTCGCGCGCTGGCTTTCACGGTCCGTACGACCTGGGGCGAACTGGAGACGGGAGCGCAGCGCGCCTCGGTGATGATGCCTGGCTATTTGCGGCTGGCACGCTGGAAGCTGAGCCGTCGGCTGAAGGTCCGCACTCTGTGGGGCGTCCTGCCGCTGCTGGCGGCGCTGGGCGTGGTCGCCTGCGATCTGGTGCCGAGTGACACGGGCGAAGGGCTGCGGCCCATCTTGGCCCCGCCGCCGGATCTGTCGAAGAGCAAGAAGGCCGAGCCCGAGACGCCGGCCGCCCCTTGGGCCTACGTGTTGCCGGTCGATCACGGCGTGCGCGCCGACGAGAGCGGCGAGGGCTCCTTCCGTGCACCGCGCTTTCACGGTGAACACAATGGTATCGATCTGTTGGCGCCCGTCGGTACGCC
>DATIDO010000391.1:0-3301 GCA_035456245.1 Polyangiaceae bacterium | reverse complement strand
TCTCACCGGTGGACTTGTGAAACAGCTGCGCCTCTTCGACGAGCGGAGTGCGCAGCTCGCGATAGCCGTAGCGCTCCACCGTCTCACGGAACACGCGTTCCACCCGCTGGAAGCGTCGCGCTTCGGCGGGCAGGATATCGTTCATGCCTTTGACGGCGCGGTACTTCATGGATGCGGCGGGGTGGGGGGCCGGGGCGGGCCGGCTGGGGGCTTATGCAAAGACCTGCGCATCCGGTCAAGCAAACCCCTGGAAATATTGAGGGTTGGGTGTAGATCCTGGGGCGTGGACCGGCCGGAGACTCCCGAAGCCCGCGCGTTGGGGCTGGACTACGGCCAGGCGCGCATCGGAGTGGCCGTTTCCGACGAGCTCGGCTGGTTCGCTCACCCCCGGGACTTCATCGCGGCCAAGCCTCCGCAGCGGGCGCTCCGGCTGATCCAGGGGCTGGTCCGAGCCGAGGGGATTGGCCATGTCCTCGTCGGCCTGCCCCGCAACCTGGATGGGACCGAGGGTCTCTCGGCCCGACGGGCCCGGCAGTTCGCCGACGAGCTGAGCGCGCTGCTGCGCATGGAGGTCGAGCTGGTGGACGAGCGGCTGAGCACGGTCCAGGCCCACGCGCGCTTGCGCGAGTCGGGACGGGACGCGCGCTCCTCGCGCGAGCGCGTCGACAGCGCGTCGGCCGCCATCCTGCTGCAGGCCTGGCTCGACGGGCGTCGGCGATGAACGCGGAGCGCCGTCGGCGGGGCTCATCCCGCGCCAAGTCGAAGGCACGTGCTGCCGGGGCCGAGCGTCCAGCCTCCGGCCGTCCTCGATCGGAACGAGCAGAATCGACGCAGGCGGCGTCGGGGCGTTCGAGGCGGCGTCAGCGAGGGACCGGATGGTCGCGCGCGCTGCTCGCTGCCGGAGCCGTTTTTGCCTTGGGTGGGCTCGGTCTCGGGGCCTTGGTTCTGCACGTGGGGCCAGAGCGACTGCACGACAAGGCGCTGCAAGTGCTGCCTGGTCTCGGCGAGGTGGTGGTGGTCCCCGAGGGCTTTCATCTCCACCAGTTGGCCGCGCGACTCGAAGCCCAAGGCGTCTGTTCTCGCGCCGACTTTCTCGCGCAAGCGCACGAGCCCGCTCTGCTGACCGAGCTGCGCATCGAGGGCCCTTCGGTCGAGGGCTATATCCACCCGGCGACCTATGTGTTCGAGCGGGACGCGGTGCCTCGGCGGGTGCTCGGCAAGCTGCTCGAGAAGCGGCGCGTCTGGCTGGATGCTCACGCCGCCGAGCGCGCCGCGTTCACCGAGCGGCCGCTGACCGAGCTGCAGTGGCTGACCTTGGCCTCGCTGGTGGAGCGCGAGACGGCCCGAGCCGACGAGCGCCCCCGGGTGGCTCGCGTGTTCTTGAATCGACTCGCGGACGTGGAGGGGCCGACCCGGGGCCGGCTGCAGAGCGACCCCACCGCGGCCTACGGCTGCTGGGAGAAGGGCGAGGAGCTGGAGAGTTGCCGTGGATTCCGCGGCCTGGTCAGCGCCGAGATGCTCCGCGACGCCAAGAATCCCTACAACACCTACCGCTTTGCCGGGCTTCCGCCGGGTCCAATCGCCAGCCCCAGCGAGGCCTCCCTGCTGGCCGTGCTGCACCCGGCTGCCGGTGACGAGCTGTACTTCGTGGCCGACGGAACGGGCCGCCACACCTTCAGCCGTACCTTCGAGGAGCACCGCCAGGCCGTCGAGCGGCTCAAAGTGCGCGAAAACTGAGCCAAAATCAGTCGGAAAAAGTTCCTCCGCATGGCCCGGCCTGCGTGCTAAGCATCGCGCGCCCGGGGCCCCCCCGGACCTGTCCGCCCCTCCGCACTCGTTGCTCCCCGATGACCGCACAGTTCCCCTCGCCGCCCTTCGACACCGCCACCTTCGACGAGGCGACGCGCACCGTTCGCTTCCTCAGCATCGACGCCGTCGAGAAGGCACAGAGCGGCCACCCCGGCGCCCCCATGGGGCTCGCCGCCATCGCCGTCGAACTGTTCACCGAGCAGCTGACCTTCGATCCCTCCGCGCCCAACTGGCCCGGACGTGATCGCTTCGTCCTCTCCTGTGGTCACGCCTCGATGCTCATCTATTCGATGCTGCATCTGAGCGGCTACGATCTGTCGCTCGACGATCTGAAGCAGTTCCGTCAGTGGGGCTCCAAGACGCCCGGTCATCCCGAGTACGGTCACACGCCCGGCGTGGAGACGACGACGGGTCCGTTGGGCCAGGGCATCGGTAACTCGGTGGGTCTCGCGCTCGCCTCCAAGCTGGCGCGTGCGCGCCTCGGCGCTTCGGCCGAGTTGCTCGACTACCGCGTGTTCACGATCTGCTCGGACGGCGACGTCATGGAAGGCGTGGCTTACGAGGCTGCCAGCCTGGCTGGCCACCTGAAGCTCGACAACCTGGTCGTCATCTACGACGCCAACAACGTCACCATCGACGGCAAGGCCGATGTCTCGCTCAGCGAGGACGTGGGCCGTCGCTTCGAGGGGCTCGGTTGGGTCGTCTCGCACGTCGACGGGCACGATGCTCCTGCGGTGCACGCAGCCGTCGAGCAGGCCAAGCTGGCCGATCGCCCCGCGCTGATCGTCGCTCGCACGCACATCGGCTTCGGTTCGCCCGGCAAGCAGGACAGCTCGTCGTCCCACGGCTCGGCCCTGGGCGCCAAGGAGGTCGAGGCCACCAAGAAGGCAGCTGGTTGGCCGCTCGAGCCCACCTTCATCGTCCCCGAGCGGGTGCGCGAGGCGTTCGCCGGCGTGCGCGCCAAGAACAAGCAGAAGCACGAGGACTGGCAGAAGAAGCGCGAAGCATTGCCCGCCGACGAGCGCGCCCGCTTCGAGGCCGTGTTGGCCCGCGAGGTGCCTGCCGATCTGCTCGAGCAGCTGGTCGCCTCGGTGGCGCGCAAGGACGACGCCACGCGTAACCACAGCGGCAAGGTCCTGCAGAAGGTCGCCGAGCTGGTGCCGGCGCTGGTCGGTGGCTCTGCCGACTTGGCTGGCAGCGTGAAGACGACCATCAACGGCTCGCCCGACGTGTCGGCCGCGAATTTTGCAGGCAAGAACCTGCATTTCGGCGTGCGCGAGCACGGCATGGGTTCGGTGATGAACGGCCTGGCGCTGTCCGGTCTGTTCGTCCCCTACGGCTCGACGTTCCTGATCTTCGGCGATTACATGCGCCCGCCGATGCGCCTGGCTGGTCTCATGAACCAGCAGGTGCTGTACGTGTTCAGCCACGACTCGGTGTTCTTGGGCGAAGACGGCCCCACGCATCAGCCGGTCGAGCAGCTGTGGACCAT
>DATIDO010000390.1:0-13715 GCA_035456245.1 Polyangiaceae bacterium | reverse complement strand
TCGGGCGGCGCGTCATCGGGCGGTGCTGGATACGGTGGTGCCGCGTCGGGTGGTGCTGCGTCAGGGGGCCAGAGCAGTGGCGGGACCAACGGAACCGGTGGCACGTCACCCGCGGAGCCCGAGGTTCCCGACAACGCAGCGTGCGCGGCGGTGAGCGACTGGCCGAGCGCTCGTTCCGAGGAAGAAGAGCAAGTGCTCGCGCTGGTGAATCAACGTCGCGCGAGTGGCGCCAGCTGTGGCGGGACGGCGATGCCCGCCGTGGCGCCGCTCACCATGGATCCCTACCTGCGCTGCGCCGCCCGTCTGCACAGCCTGGACATGGCGCAGCGCGACTACTTCTCCCACGCCACCTGGAACGAGAGCGCGACGACCTGCCAGGCCGACAACGGCTGCACCAGCGGCAACATCTGTGGTTCCGAGTTCCCCGACGATCCGGACGACGACGTCACTCCCATCAAGCGCTGCGGCAAGTCGCCAGGAACGCGGGTGAGCGAGGCCGGGGGGCCGAGCGGCGCGGGCTGGGAAAACATCGCCGCCGGTAACGACACCGCGGAGGCCACCATGACGCAGTGGATGAACAGCAGCGGGCACTGCACGAACATCATGCGCGCGAACTTGAAGACCATCGGCATCGGCTTCGCCACGGGGCCGGCCACCTACGGCGATTACTGGACGCAATCGTTCAACGACTGAGTTCGTTCGGCAGCTGTCGTTCAGTCGCTGTCAGCCGGTGGCTCTGTCGTTCAGTCGCTCTCAGCCGGTGGCTCTGTCGGCCTGCGCTGGAGCCACTCGGCCCGGGGCCAACGTCACCTCAGACCACCAGGGTGGTCGTGCCGTCGAGGAAGCGCACGCTGTACAGATCGGTGCGGCGATCGGGCCAGGTGTGGACCGTGCCGTTGCTCTCCATCTTTTTCAGCACGTCCAGGTCCAGGTCGTGGACGAGCATGGTCTCGACGTTGGGTGTCGCCTCGGCGGCGATGCCGTCGCGAGCGAAGGCGATGTCGCTCGGCGTGAGGATGGCGCTCTGCGCGTAGTGGATGTCGGCGCCCTCGACCTGAGGCAGGTTGCCGGTGGCGCCTGCCGTCACGACGTAGAAATGGTTCTCGATGGCGCGCGCCTGGGCGCAGGCGCGCACGCGCAAATGGCCCGAGCGGATGTCGGTGTTGTAGGGCACGAACAGGATGTTGGCGCCCTTGGCCTTGGTGATGCGGGCGTACTCGGGGAACTCGACGTCGTAGCAAATGGCGCAGGCCACGGTGCCCACGTCGGTCTCGAATACGTCGATCTGCCTGCCAGGACTGACGCCCCACCAGCGCGCCTCGGAGGGCGTGACGTGGACCTTGTACTGTTTGTCGATGCGACCGTCGCGATGGAACAGGTAACAGATGTTGAACAGCGTATCGTTCTCGACCGTCAGGTGCGTGCCGGCCACGATGTTCACGTTGTACTTGATGGCCATGGACGAGAAGAACTCGACATAGCGCGTGCTGAAGGTGTCCAGCTCGCGCGCGCTGCCGCCCGGCCTGTTGGAGGGCACCAGTGAGAGCAGCTGGTTGGTGAGCAGCTCGGGGAACAGCAGGAAGTCGGCGCGGTACTCGGAGGCCGTGTCGATGAAGAACTCGCATTGCGTGGCGAACTCCTCGAACGATCCGACCGTGCGCATTTCGTACTGCACGGCCGCTACGCGAACGCTGGAGATGTGAGGGCGATCGGGGGGGCTCCAGGTGGGGTTGAGCCACTCCATGATCACGGCGTAGCCGCCGGATTCGGCGTCGGAGGGCAGGTAACCCTTCAGCACTCCGCGGGCCACGAAGCCGTTGGCGCGCTGCGTGGTGATGACCGGATCGCGCAGCTCCTTGCGCAGGACACGGCGCAGGTAGTCGTGGGGCGTCAGCGTCTTCTGGTGCTTGGCGTAGCCGGGCATGCGGCCACCGAACATCATGCCGCGCAGGCCGTGGTCGCTCACCAACGCCTTGCGAGCGTCGTAGATGCGGCGGGCCAGGTGCAGGCCGCGGTGGGAGGGGTCGACGGCGATGTCGATGCCGTAGAGCCACTCGCCGTTCGGATCGTGAGGATCGATCAGACCAGCGGGGCACACGTCCTCGTAGGTGTGATGACCCTCCACCAGGCGTGAGCCGACGATCAGCGAGCTGGACGTGGCCACGAGCTTGCCGTCGAACTCGACGCCAATCTGGCCTTCGGGAAAGATGCGCAGGTGGTTGGCCAACTGCTCGCCGCTCCACGGCGCGAAGCCAGGGTAGGCTTTCGCGTGCACCGCTTGGACGCCGTCCAGATCGTCGAGCTCGAGCGGTCGGACGATCAGCCTGGGATCCTTGTTTGCGCCCGAGCTCTTCTTGGCGCGCGGAACTTCTGGGGCGTCGGCCATCGCGTCCAGGTTACACGCGTCACAGCCGACTCGCAGGCGGGGAGCAGCGCGGTCAGGCCGAGGGGCCCAGGCAGAGGCTGGTCCGACCGAGCCAGGGCTGCCGGAGCCAGGCCCGACCGAGGGCAGCCCGACCGAGCTCCACTCGACCGAGCGCGGCAAGCCGGACGGTCGATTCGTGAGGGGAGAGGGAGGAAGTCCGGTCTTTCGAAGGCATGGTCACGGTTCCAGTGAGGGAAGAATGAGCGGCAGGTGACGAATTGCCAACTTGGTTTGTGGCCAGGCCGGGTGCTGAGCGATAAGCGGCCCCACCGGGACGCCCACCATGTCATTCCAATCCTTCCTCTCGCGCCTGCTGCCCAACGAAGCTCACTTCTACACCTACCTGGAGGAGCAGATCGCGGTGGTTCAGCGCGGCAGCGATGCCCTTCTGCTCACCACGGAGCCCGGCGCGGACTTCGAGGGCATCCGAGCCAGCGTCCGTGCCCACGAGAAGGACGGGGACCGGCTCCACGACCAAATGATCAAGGCGCTGGGCGCGACCTTCGTGACGCCCATCGATCGAGAGGATCTGCAGCGGCTCTCCAAGCGCTTCGACGACATCCTCGACCTGATCGACGTGGCCGCTCGCGCCTTCTTGGTCTTCCAGGTGCCGGCGCCCAGCGAAGCCGGCAAGGCGCTGATTCGGCTGATTCACCAGAGCTGCCAGGTGTTGACCACCGCCACCCCGCTCCTTCGCACGCACCAGTACGAGGAGCTGATTGCCAACTGCCGTCGTCTGGCCGACCTGGAGAAGGAAGGCGACAAGATTTTCCGCGAGGAGCTGAGCCGCCTGTTCACCGATCCGGCCGTGGACGCCAAGGAAATCCTGCGCGCCCGCGAGGTGCTCGATCGTCTGGAGCGCGCGCTCGACAAGTGCCGTTCGGCCGCCGAGACGATGATCGACATCGCGGTGAAGCATGCTTGAACTGCTGCTCGCGGTCATCGTGGCCGCGTTGGTGTTCGACTACATCAACGGCTTCCACGATGCGGCGAACGCCATCGCCACGTCCGTCTCCACGGGCGTGTTGCCGCTGCGCACGGCCGTGCTGGTGGCAGCGCTGTTCAATTTCGTCGGTGCGCTCACCGGCACCGCGGTGGCCAAGACCATCGCCAACGGCTTCACCGATCCCCACCTGGTCACCCAGACCATGATGCTGTCGGTGCTGATCGGCGCCAGCATCTGGAATCTGCTCACCTGGTGGTACGGCATCCCGTCCAGCTCCTCCCACGCGCTGATCGGTGCCCTGGGTGGTGCAGTGGTCGTGGCGGCCGGTGTGAATGCCTTCAATTGGGCTACCCTCTACAAGAAGGTGCTGGTGCCCCTGGTCTTGTCGCCGCTGTTCGGCTTCGTCGCCGCGCTGGCGCTGATGGGTGCGATCCTGTGGCTCGTGCGGCGGATGCGTCCGCGCATCGTGAACCAAGCGTCGCGGCGCCTGCAGCTGGCTTCGGCCTGCGCCATGGCCTTTTCCCACGGTTCGAACGACGCCCAGAAGGTGATGGGCATCATCACCATGTCGCTGGCGGCCTACATGGAGGCGGGCTCCGGTCCGGTGCTACCCCGTTGGTTCGCGCCTCAGCTCCACGGGGAGACCTACGACGTACCCCGCTGGGTGATGCTGGCCTGCGCGACTGCCATTGCGTTCGGTACCGCCGCGGGCGGCAAGCGCATCATCAAGACGATGGGCGCCAAGATCATCCGCATCAGCCCGCTGCAGGGCTTTGCGGCCGAGACGGCCGGTGCAGCTACCATCCTGGGGGCGAGCGCATTCGGCGTGCCCGTCTCGACCACGCACTGCATCAACGCCTGCATCATGGGTGTGGGTGCCAGCAAGCGCATCAGCGCGGTGCGCTGGGGAACGGCGCGCAAGATCGTGATCGCCTGGGTCGTCACCCTGCCGGCCAGCGCATTCTTCGCCGCGGCTACGTTCCTCTTGCTGCGCGCGCTGGGTAGCCATCACTGACGGCGGCGCAGGTAGGCACGGCGCTCAGGTAGGCACGGCAGCGCAATGGGAACGGCGGCTCAACGCGGCGCCGGCGGCAGCGCCACCGTTTCCGCCAGCTCGAAGCGCTCGCCCGTGAAGTCGTAGCGCTCGACCCGGCAGCTCGCCTGGTTGCCCGTGTGCACGAGCAGGTTCACCGAGTTGGGGTGGCCCTGGCGGTAGCGGTTGGAGACGGCCGTTCCTGCCTGCACGCAGTGGGTGTGTAGGGAGCCGGGGAGCGGCAGCACGGCGGGCACGTGGACGTGGCCGCTCAGCAGGATGTCCAAACCGGCGGCGCCCCAGCCCACGGCGGTGGCCAGCTGACGCCCCATGGCGCGCCGGAGATCGCGCGGCCTGGCGGCGTGGAATGGCTGGTGGGTCACCACCACGCGCAGCTGCCGCGGGGTAGCGCGTGCCAGCCGCTCGAGCACCCGAGCGTCGCTCGCCTCGGCGATCCAGCCGTCTTCGATGCGCCGCGGCGTCGTGCTGTTGACGCCGAGCACGAGCCAATCCTCCGACTCGTAGGTCGGCTCCAGCTCGCGGCTCAGGTAGCGGGAGTAGCGGCAGTAGGGAGACGAGAACCGTTCCCAGGGCTGAAAGAGTGGGACGTCGTGGTTGCCCGGGACCAGCAGGAGCGCCCGTGGCCCGAGTCGCTCGAAGAAGCGCGCCGCCCGCGCGTACTCGTGGTGACGCGCCCGCTGGGTGAAGTCACCGGAGCCCACCACCAGCGCGGGCCGCAAACGCGCGTGCAGCTCGAGCAGCGCCGCCTCCACTTCGGGGCGCTCGCAGCCGTAGTGCAGATCGGAGACATGAAGGAGCGCGCTCGAGTCCGAGTGGTCCTGCTCCATGATTGGCAGGCTAGCGCGACGTGGGGGCTTCGTGCCATGTGCCGGGGATGCCGCGTCGCGCTGCGCTGTTCGACATGGATAGGACGCTGATCCACGAGAGCTCGGCGGCGCTGTACACCCGTTATCGCCGGGATCTGGGCGAGGCGACCTACCGCGACACACTGCAGGTGGGCTGGTGGCTCTTGCAGTACACGCTCGGCTGGATCGATGCCGAGCGCGTGGCCCAGCGGGCGCTGGGTATCTATCGCGGCACGCTGGAGAGCGAGATGATCGAGCGCTGCCGCATCTGGTTCCCCCAGTACGTGCTCGCTCTGGTCGCCGACGAAGGCCGCCGCGCGGTGCGCGAGCACGGCGAGGCCGGCGAGCTCTTGGCCATCGTCACGGGCTCGACCCACTACGCGGCGCGCCCGCTGGCCGACGAGCTGGGCATCCCGCACGTGGTGGCCTCGGAGATTGCCACCGACGAGGCGGGCAGGTTCACCGGAGACGTCGTCCCTCCTCTCTGCCTGGGCCTCGGCAAGCTGGCACGGACGCGCGCGCTGCTGGAGCGTCACGGCATCGAGCTGGCGGACGCGACCTTCTACACCGACAGCATCACCGATCTGCCGCTGCTCGAGGCGGTTGGCCGGCCCATCGTCGTGAACCCGGATCCGCGCCTGGCGCGCGAAGCGCGCCGACGCGGTTGGCCGGTTCAGCGCTGGAAGCCCTGATTCAGTAGACGTCCAGGCGGTAGCGCCCGTCCGTCTCCAGCTGCTTGACGAACTGCTCGGCCTGCTCGGCCGCCAAGCCGCCCTGCTGCGCCACGATCTCGACCAGAGCGCGGTGCACGTCGGCGGCCATGTGCTGCTTGTCACCGCAGACGTAGAGGATGGCTCCCGCCTGGATCCAGGCATGGAGCTCGGCTGCCTGCTCGCGCATCACGTGCTGCACGTAACGCTTCTCGGCGCCGTCGCGCGACCAGGCGCAGTCCAGCTTGGTGAGCAAGCCGTCTCGCACGAAGCCCTCGAGCTCCTCCCCGTAGAGAAAGTCTCGGTCCCGATGCTGGTGGCCGAAGAACAGCCAGATGCGACCGGCGGCATTCTGCGCGCGACGCTCGTGCAGGAACGCGCGATAGGGCGCGACGCCCGTGCCGGGCCCGATCAAGATCATGTCGGTGCCGCTCGGCGCGACGCGGAAATGCGGGCCAGCGACCTTGTGAATGACGATCTGCTCGCCGTCCTTCACTCGATCACACAGGTAGCCCGAAGCCAGGCCGACGCGGCCGTGCCCGTCCAACTCGTAGCGGGGCGTCTCCACCGTCAGGTGCACCTCGCCCGGCGTGAGCTTTTGGCTCGAGGCGATCGAATAGAGCCGCGGCGGTGCGGGCAGGAGCATCTCGAGCAGCTCCTGCGCGGGCAGGCTCGGCAGGTCCCGATGCTCGGTGACGGCCTCGATCAGGTGGCGGCGATGCCGATAGTCCTTCGCGTCGACGCCTGCGGCCGATAGCGGCCCCTGACCGCGTGCCAGCAGCTCGGCAAGGCCACTGGTGATGCGGTGGAAGTCGCGAGTCGCCAGCGCCTGCGCGAGCGAGTGAGCGTGGCCATCGAGCACCACCGTGGTAGCTCCGTCGAGGCCGAATGCCGCCAGGAAGCGGCTCACGTCTTCGTGCGAGTTGCGGGGGTGGACCGCGATGCAGTCACCCGGCTCGTAGTGGATCCCGCTGCCGTCGAGCGAGAGCTCGTAGTGCATGGTCTCCTTCGCCGAGCCCTCGCCGTTCAGGCGCCGACGGCGAAGCACGCGAGCGAACACGGGATCGTGCTCGGACGCTGCCGGACCGGCCTTCTCCGGCATGACCAAGCTCTCGCTGGCGACGGTCGGCTCGGCCGCTTTGCCCCGACCGAACAGGCGGGCAAAGAAGCCGCGCTTGGGGGTCGAAGGGGCGTCCGCGCCGCGGAACTCGTCCCCCGTCGTCGCCACCCAAGCGAGCACGCTCTCTTTGAACTTGGGGAAGAATTCCTCGAACTCGACGTCGCAGATCACCAGATCGACGACGCGACGTGCGCCGTGTCGCTCCAGGTGCCGATCGAAGTCTCGGCCGCACTGTGCGAAGTCCTGGTAGGTCGAGTCACCCAGGGCGCACACCGCGTAACGCAGGTGCGACAGCTGGGGCTGGTCGGACTCCAGGTGCTTCAGCAGCTTCTCGGCGTTCACGGGCGGATCGCCCTTGCCGTACGTCGAGGTGATGATGAGCACGAGCGGCGCGGCAGCCAGCTGCTCGGCGCCGTAGCGGTTCATGTCGACCACCTGGGCCGAATAGCCCGACTTGGTCAGGGCAGCTTTCAGCTCCTTGGCGCAGTACTCGGCGTTGCCGGTTTCGGTGCCAAACAAGATCGGGATCGTGCTCACGGCGCAGCGGGTCTAGGGCGCATCTCCGAGCCCGGCAAGGGCGTAGCGCATCCGGGCGCTGCGCCCTCGGTCACGAGCGAAGACGGCTTCGCACCTCGCTCACTCCGTGGTGTTCCAACCACCGATCGACGCGACCAGGTCGTCGGCCTCGCTCGGCCCCCATGTGCCGGGCTCGTACGGGTGCAGCCGATTGTCGCAGCCCAGTACCGGATCGATGATCGTCCAGGCCTGTTCGACGAAATCCTGCCTCGCGAACAGAGTGGCGTCGCCGAGCAGCGCGTCACCCAGTAAGCGCTCGTAGTCGCCCATGCGCCGCGCGTCGTCCTGCGGCGAGGTCGCCACCACTTTCAGTTCGGTCTGTCGGCCACGCATCCCCTCGCCGGGCAGCTTGGCCTCAGCCCCCAGGCCGATGACCACGCTGGGGCTCAGGCGGAAGCGAATGTAGTTGCCGCGTTCCACCGAGCCCGGCCCGAACACGACCGGCGGCGGGGCCCGAAACTCCACGATGATCTCGGTGGTCGTCGTACGCAGCGCCTTGCCGGCGCGCATGTAGAACGGCACGCCCTGCCAGCGCCAGGAGTCGATGTGGAATCGCGCTGCAGCGTAGGTCGGCACGTCCGAGTTGGCGGCTACGTCCTTTTCGTCTCGGTAGCCACGAAACTGCCCACGCACGATGTCGGCCGTGCGGAACGGTCGGATGTTTCGCAAGACCTTGATCTGCTCGTCGCGGATGGCCTCGGTGTACGTGCTCGAGGGAGGCTCCATGGCCAAGTAGCTGACGACCTGCAGCAGATGGTTCTGCATGACGTCGCGGATCACGCCCGTCTCCTCGTACATTCGCCCGCGACCCTTGATGCCGAAATCCTCGGCCAAGGTGATCTGCACGTTCTCGACGTAGTTGCGGTTCCAGATCGGTTCGAGGAACGAGTTGGCGAAGCGGAAGAACAGGATGTTCTGGACGGCTTCCTTGCCCAAGTAGTGGTCGATGCGGAAGATCGACTCCTCGGGAAAGACATCGTGAAGCGTGCGATTCAGCGCACGCGCCGAGGCCAAATCGCGGCCGAAGGGCTTCTCCACGATGACGCGAGCGCCCTCGCTGCAGGAAGCTTCCTTCAGATTCTCGGTCACTCCCGCGAACATGCTGGGAGGGATGGCCAAGTAGTGGGCCGGACGACGGGCCTGGCCGAGCTCGGTCTTCAGGCGCTGGAACGTCGACAGCTCGTTGTAGTCGCCGTCCACGTAACGCAGCAGGTTGGCCAACTTGGCGAAGGCTTCGGGATCGAGGCCGGCCGCCGAGGCAGTCACGCTCTCCCGCGCACGCTCGATCAGCTTTTCCAGGTTCCAGCCGGAACGGCCCACCCCCACGATCGGGAAGTCGATGCGACCCCGGCGTACGAGCGCCTGGAGCGCAGGGAAGATCTTCTTGAAGGCGAGGTCGCCCGAAGCGCCGAAGAACACGAGGGAGTCGGCTCCCTCCTTGTTTCCGAGCAATTCGACGGCGGGAGAAGGAGGGGCATCGTTCGGGGCGCTCATTCGGTACACTCTCCGTGACGAGTTGCGGGGGACCGGGATGGTCGCGGGCCCGCCCATGGTCGCCGATCGGAGACTCGATGCCAAAGCCCCAGATCCTCGTCCTGAAAGACGCCAATGCGGTGGCCCACGCCGGGGCCGAGCGGGTTCGCCAAGCGGGGCACCTCGCCGTGTCCCTGCGCGGCAGCTTTCATTGGGTGTTGGCCGGCGGAAACACGCCGCGAGCCCTCTACGAGCTGCTGGTCAGTGAGGAGGCGGTGAACTGGCGGGCGACTCACGTCTACTTCGGTGACGAGCGCCACGTCCTTCCGACCGACCCCGACAGCAACTATGGGATGGCCGAGCGCGCACTGTTTCGTCACGGACTGCTGGCTCCGGATCGCATCCTGCGCATGCGGGGTGAGTTACCGAGCCGCGAGGGCGCGATGGACTACGAGGAACGGCTGCGAGCTGCCTTCCCGGACGCCGCCTGGCCGACGTTCGATCTCGTGCTGCTCGGCTTGGGGGCAGATGGCCACACCGCTTCGCTGTTCCCCCACACGGCGGCGCTCGACTCGGGCCCGCGTTGGGTGATGCACAATCAGGTTCCGTCCCTCGGCACCGAACGGCTCACGCTCACCTTCCCGGCCCTGAACGCCGCGCGCGAGATCGTGTTTTTGGTCGCTGGAGCCGACAAAGCTCGGGCGCTGCATGCCCTGGTGGAGGGCCATCAGCCGGTCGCCGAGATCCCGGCGCGGGGGGTGCAGCCAGCATCCGGTCAGTGCCTGATTTTGGCCGACGAAGCGGCTGCGGCCGGCCTGCGCCGCTGAGGCGAGCCGGCCTGCTCCATCGGGGCCCAACGTTTTTGCCGGGCTCGCGCGGGAGCATTTCGCGGTACCGTGCCAGTCGCCTTGGAGACGTTCGTTTACCTCGCGTTCTGGCTGGCGCGTCACGAGTTCACCGCGCTCGTGGGTTGCCTCGCGCTGGCGGCCTTGGCGCTCGGGCAAGGGGCGGCCTGGGACACCCGCGCGGAGGCCGGAGGCGGCATCGGTGGCCGTCCGTTGCGCTACCTGGCCGTGGGTTTCGCGGTGTTCGGCTTCGTGAACCTCTTCGCCGGCGAGCTCTGGGTGAATCCATTGGTGGTCGCACACGGCGTGAAAGGCCAAGGGATGGTCGTGAAGTCCGAGGCCACCAACGTGAAGGTGAACAAGGTCACGATTCGGGAGCTCACCGCTCTGCTCCGAGTCAACGACGGCCAGACCGTCGAGGCGACCTTCCGCTCGAACGACGGCGTGGTCGTTCCCTCGTCGTTCTTCCACTTCGTCTACCCGCCGAGCAACGTGCGCTTCAACGTCCTGCACCTGCCTCATCACCCCGAGGCCTTCGTGGTCCTGGCCGATGACGACAGCCCCTACGCTCGCTCGCTCCGCTGCGGCGAGATCGCTCAGGCCGCCGCCGAGGCGCGCGCTCGCTTCGAGTTCGACCCAGCCAACCCCGAGTCCCGTGCGTCGCTCGAGCAGCTCGAGCTCGCCCTGGTTCGGTGTCGCGAGTGAGGGGGCCGTCGACTCAAGTGCCCCGCAGCGCGATCGTAACCAGGACGGAGGCGTCCTCGAGAGCGGCGACGCTGTGCTTCGCCCCGCCCTGCACATAGAGCAGCTGCCCGGCATGCAGCACGTGGCTCTGTCCTCCAACCGTGAAGTCGATGGAGCCTTCGATGCATTGAACCGTGATCTCGCCCGAGACGCTGTGCTCGGGCACGGAGTGGCCAGCCTGAAGAACCAGGCGGAGGACCTCCAGGTCTTTGGACTTGAACACCACGAACGTCTTTTCCCGAGCGATTCGATCGCCGAAAGGCTTCACGTCGACCACCTGACCCGGAAGGGCGTGCTGTATTGCCATGGGACGATCCTTACAGGACGTGCTGGCACCGGACCACGAACTTCGGGCACCACTCGGGCGGGGGAGTGTGCCGCACGCGTCGTGGGCTACCGACAGTGTCGTTCCGACGAATCACCGCGGTCGTCGATGTCCGAGATGGCGTGAAGAAGTCTCGGCTCGGTGACCGGATCGTCTCGAGCGAAGACGCTGGAAATTGGGAGTCATGGTAGTGTGGCGATCGTGAGATCTCGACCGAATCCCTGGTACGCGCTGGTAATCGTGCTCGTCGCTTCGTTCGCAGCCCTGCTCTACGCAGGCCATCGGATCCGCGTCGGCGCGCCACCCATACCGACGAAAGTCGTCGCAGAGTCGGGGCGGGTACTGGTCGCCGAGGGAGAAATCCTCGACGGGCAGAACGTATGGCAAGCGATGGGCGGCATGCAGTTCGGGTCGGTCTGGGGTCACGGGAGCTACGTCGCTCCGGACTGGACCGCAGACTATCTGCACCGTGAGGCGCTCCTGGTTCTGAACGCGTATGCACGGGCGGACGGCGCGACGAACTACGATGCCCTCGACATCGAGCGGCAGGCAGCGCTACGCGCGCGGCTGAAGGGGGTCATTCGCAGCAACCACGTCGAGGGTTCGGGCATCCTACGGGTGAGCCCAGAGCGCGCCGAGGCTTTCGACGCCCTCCAGGAGTACTACGCGGACGTATTCCGTCGCGGACGATCCGAGATGGCTATTCCGGCTGGTGCCCAGACCGACGCGCGGAAGCTGCACGCACTCACGAGCTTCTTCTTTTGGTCGTCGTGGGCTGCCAGCACCGATCGACCGGAGGAGCCCGGGGTATCGTTCACCAACAACTGGCCGCACGAGCCACTGGTCGCGAATACCCTCACAGGTGGGGCGGTCGTTTGGACGGGAGTGAGCATCATCGTGCTGCTCGCCGGCCTATCGGCCATGGTCTGGTGGAACGGCTCGCGTCCGCACGCGGACACTCGCAAGGCCCCGCCGGCCGATGATCCGTTGCTGGGGGCCCGGTTGACGCCGTCGCAGCGAGTGGCGCTCTGGTACTTCGGCATCGTCGTCCTCCTGTTCCTCGTACAGATCGCGATGGGAGTGGTGACCGCTCACTACGGCGTCGAAGGGGACGGCCTCTATGGTGTGCCACTTTCGCGATGGCTTCCGTATGTAATCACCCGGACCTGGCACACCCAACTCGGCATCCTTTGGATTGCAACGGCCTGGCTGGCCGCTGGACTGTTCGTGGCGCCGAGCATCGGAGGACGGGAGCCACGCTTCCAGCTGGCCGGGGTACTCGTCCTGCTGGGGGCGCTGCTGATCGTCGTGATCGGATCCATGGCGGGCCAATGGGCGAGCGTCATGGGCCGCTTCTCGGACGACGTCAGTCGCTTCTACTTCGGTCACAGCGGTTACGAGTACATCGACCTGGGGCGCTTCTTTCAGATTGGCCTGCTCGTAGGCCTGTTCCTCTGGCTCGGCCTCGTCTTACGCGCCGTGTGGCCTGCCCTCCAACGGAGGGACGAGCACCGCGGCCTCTTGCTGCTCTTCTGCCTGTCCGCTCTGGCTATCGCTGGATTCTACGGAGCCGCGCTCGGCTACGGGCACCGCACCCACCTCTCGATCGCCGAGTATTGGCGCTGGTGGGTCGTGCACCTTTGGGTGGAAGGCTTCTTCGAGGTCTTCGCGACCGTCGTGTTCGCCTTCTTGTTCGCTCGTCTGGGACTTCTCGAGCCGAAGTCCACGGAACGGGCCGTCGTGGCTTCGTCGGCCATCTTCTTGACGGGTGGGATCATCGGTACGCTGCATCACCTCTACTACAGCGGGACGCCATCCATGATCTCCGCGCTCGGGTCCGTCTTCAGCGCGCTCGAGGTCGTACCGCTCGTCTTCATCGGCTACGAAGCCTGGGACAACTACCGCCTCTCGCAGCACGACGGCTGGGTGCGAAAATATCGATACCCAATCTACTTCTTCGTTGCCGTGGCCTTCTGGAATGCCATCGGGGCGGGACTGTTCGGGTTCATGATCAACCCTCCCGTTGCCCTCTATTTCATGCAGGGCCTGAACACCACGCCTGTTCATGGCCACGCTGCCTTGTTCGGGGTCTACGGCATGCTGGGGCTCGCGCTGCTCTTGTTTTGTGCCCGCGCCGCCGATGCCAGTCGCGTCTGGAACGAGCGGCCTCTGGCTCTCTCGTTCTGGCTGATGAACGGAGGCCTGGCGGCGATGATTTTGCTCAGCCTGCTTCCCGTGGGCCTGCTGCAGACACACGCCTCGGTAGAGGTCGGATATTGGTACGCGCGCAGCCATGAGTTCTTGCAGACCCCAACGATGGACCGGCTTCGCTGGCTTCGAGCCATTGGCGATACCGTTTTCGGTCTGGGTGCGCTGGCCTTCGTTTGGTTCGCGCTGACCCTACTGCGTCGTCCTTCGAAGGCGGCAACGAGTCCTCCTCAGGCTTCCTGAGAGGGTCCTTCGTGGCCGGGTCACCCCGAGTTCGCGTTGCCCACCGGGGGGTGCGCTCGCGCCTCGCCTGGGCCTTCTCCCGGCCTTTCCTTGGGGCTGCCGTTGTCTCCTGTGGTAGACACGGGTCTTCGTTGCTACAAGCCGGCCCATGCCCCGCTCGACTCCCTCCTGGCGTTGGCCCTTTCGCCGTCGTGGCACCAT
>DATIDO010000389.1:0-2632 GCA_035456245.1 Polyangiaceae bacterium | reverse complement strand
CATCACGCCCTCGCACAGCCGGACCATGGCTGCCCTGGCCACCGAGACGAGCCACAGCCTCCCTGGCCTCGAGCCGCGCAAGCGCTGGGGCGCCCGCATCGGCCTGCTGGCAGCTTTGGTGGTGGCGGGCGCGGTCAGCGTCTTGGCCTACCGGAACTTCATGCGGCCCACCCGGCCGACCGAGGTCGAGCTGCCCCCGGCCGCTGCGGCACCTCAGCCGACCGCCCCCCCAGTCGAGGGGGCCGAGCGGGCCGAGCCGGCCCCCGCAGCCCCCACGGCGACCGCAGTGGACTCGGGCCAGCTGCCGTCCGGTCAGGAGGAGCCGGCTGCTCCCGTGGCCACGGCCCCCACCACGACGTCCGCGCGGCCCCGCAAGCCGGCGACGGACACGACCGAGAAGCCGGCGACCACGAAGCCGGCTCCGACCACGACGACGCCCCCGAAGAAGGCCGATCCCTTCGACGGGCTCAACTCGAACCCCTACCGCTGAGGCAGGGGGCCCCCATGTGCTGCACGGCCTGGGCCTGGATCGTCAAGTGTTCAGTTCCCGTGCGTTGACAGCCTCAGGGGCCCCTGCTACCTGACGCGCCCCGCGCGATCCGGCCCTCGAGGTCCGGGAGCGTGATTCGTCGAGAAACCAAGTGGCCGTCAAGCGAGTCTGTCTGTTCACGGGAAACGCCAATCCTGCCCTCGCGGCAGACATTGCGCGCGAGCTCGCTACTCCGCTCGGTGAGGCGCGCGTGTCGCGCTTCAGCGATGGTGAGACGTTCTGCGAGATCCGGGAGAACGTGCGTGGCCTCGACGCCTATGTCGTGCAGCCGACGTCTTCGCCGGTGAACGACAACCTGATGGAGCTGCTGATCATGTGCGACGCACTGCGTCGCGCCTCGGCCGCCTCCATCACGGCCGTGATCCCGTACTACGGTTACGCCCGTCAGGACCGCAAGGTCGCGCCGCGCACCCCCATCACCTCCAAGCTGGTCGCCGACCTCCTGGTGGCCTCGGGCGTGGATCGCGTGGTGTCGCTCGACCTGCACGCCGGCCAGATTCAGGGCTTCTTCAACATCCCCTTCGACCACCTGTACGCGTTGCCGGTCTTCCTCTCGGACTACTTGCAGGCGCGTTACACCGAAGAGGCCGTGTTCGTGTCGCCCGACGCCGGCGGCGTGGAGCGCACGCGCGCCTACTCGAAGCGTCTGGGCGCTCAGCTGGCCATCATCGACAAGCGTCGTGAGCGCGCCAACGTCAGCGAGGTCATGCACCTCATCGGCGACGTGCAGGGACGCGACTGCATCATCGTCGACGACATGATCGACACGGCCGGCACCCTGTGCAACGCCGCCCGCGCCGTCATGGACAAGGGCGCCAAGAGCGTGGTGGCCGTCGCCACCCACGGCATCCTGAGCGGCCCCGCCGTCCAGCGCATCTCCGAGTCGCCCCTGTCCAAGGTGGTCGTCTCCAATTCCATCGCCCCCAGCCCCGAAGCGGCCGCTTGCGACAAGATCCAGTTCATCTCGATCGCCAAGCTTCTCGCCGAGGCCATCCGCCGAATTCACAACAGTGATTCGGTCAGCTCGCTTTTCGTCTAACTCGTGGTAAAGGCCGGCCCGGCCACCCGGAAGACGCCCAGAAAGAGATCGTAGAGGAGTACCCGTCATGCAGCTCAACAAGGTTTCCGCCAGCACCCGCACCCAGAGTGGCAAGGGCGTAGCCCGTCGCCTGCGCGCTTCCGGCCAGATCCCCGCAGTCGCCTACTCGAAGGGTCAGGCCGCTCAGCACCTGGCCGTGCCGCCGGAGCAGGTCGTCGCTGCGCTGACGAGCAAGCACGGCCGCAACTCGGTCCTCGAGATCGAGGTCGACGGCTCCAGCAAGCTGACCGCCATGATCCGCGAGTACCAGTATCATCCGGTCTCGCGCGCGCTGCTGCACGCCGACTTCATCGAGGTGAGCGAGAGCGAGCCCGTTCAGGTGAACGTCCCGCTCGTCCTCACCGGCAAGCCGAAGGGCGTCGTGCTCGGCGGCAAGCTGCGTCAGGTCTTCCGTGAGCTGCCCCTGCTGTGCGCTCCGAGCGCCATCCCGGTCGAGCTCGTGCACGACATCACCGAGGTCGGCATCGACGGTCACGTCGCTGCTTCCGACATCCAGCTGCCCGCGGGCGTGAGCATCCAGCTCCCCCCCAAGCAGACCCTCGCTTCCATCCACGTCGACCGTAAGGCCAAGGCGGAGGAAGAGGCCGAGAAGGAGAAGGAAGCAGCCAAGGAAGCCGCCAAGGCCGGCAAGAAGTAATCGGCTTCGCGCCGATTACGAGAACGAGGCGAAGGCGCGTGTTGGTCGTAGGGCTGGGCAATCCCGGCGAGCGGTACCAGGCGACGCGCCACAACCTCGGCTTTCGAGTCATCGACCTCATCGCCGAGCGGTGGGGTCGACCTGCATTTCGCGACAAGTTCAAAGGCACCTGGGCGCAGGTCGAGCTGCCCGCGCCGAGCGGGCGGGAGAAGGTCTTCCTGCTCAAGCCGTTGACCTTCATGAACCTGTCCGGCGAGTCCGTGCAGCCGGCTGCGGCCTTCTTCAAGGAGCCGCCCGAGCGCGTGCTGGTCCTGCACGACGAGCTGGATTTGCCGCTGGGCCGGCT
>DATIDO010000388.1:0-5981 GCA_035456245.1 Polyangiaceae bacterium | reverse complement strand
CGATCAGGTGCTCGGGGAGGCGCTCGAGCCGCACGGCCTCCTTGGCCGAGAGCACGGTGAGGCCGTCGGGCTCGGCTCCGGGGGGAGCGGTCGGGGTGGCCCCCGTGGCGATCAAGAGCGAGCTCGCCTCGAGAAGGCGCTCCGACGGCGAAGCGGTGGACCCGCTGAGAACGCGGACGCGGCGATCGGCCAGCACCGTCGCCTCACCTCGCACCAGCTCGACGCCCGCGCTCTTCAGCAGGCCTTCGACTCCCGAGACATGGTGGTGGACGACGTCGCGGGCGAAGGCCTGCGCCTCGGCGAAGTCGAAGCGCACGGCTTCGACGTGCACGCCCATCTGGGTCGAGTTCTTGGCTTGCGCGTAGCGCTCGCTGGCGCTGATCAGGGCCTTGGAAGGGATGCAGCCCCAGTTGAGACACACCCCGCCCACGTCCTCGCGTTCGATGACGGCGACCTTCTGGCCGCGCTGAGCCAGACGAATGGCAGCGAAGTAGCCGCCGGGGCCAGCGCCCACGACGACGGTGTCGAATACGGTGCGGGGTTCGCTCATGATCTCTGTTCCTCCGATTTCTCGGTTCGCTTTCTGGGGAGGCGGCTCGGTGCTCAGTAGCTCGGGCTCGGCGGCTCGGCGGCTCAGGCTCGGCGGCTCGGGCTCCGCGGCTCGGACCACAAGATGATCATCAATCGGGCCGACACAACCACCGGCGTCGGCTCAGAGCTTGCCGGCAGCCAGGCGGTAAAGGACTTGCGCCTGGAGCCAGGCGGTCTGGGCGATGGCCGAGTTGGTCTCGGCGTCGCGCACGCTGCGTTCCGCCTCAATCAGATCGAGCTGGGTACCGGTGCCTTCGCGGTAGGCGAGCCTCGACAGCTCGAGCGCCTCGCGAGCGAGCTCGGCCGAGCGCTCCGCTTCACGCCAAGCCTGGAATCGTTCGTCGGCCTGGGCGGCCGTGGTGCGAAGATCCGAGTCGGCCTGGAGCTCCGCTTGGCGTAGCGCCGAGCGGCTCTGCATCTGTGCGGCTCGCCGCTCGTCCTGGTCGCCGTAGCGTTTGCCGCCGTCGTAGAGCGGCAGCACCAAGAGGAGTTGGGCCTGCCAGCCCCAGTCTGGGTAGTTGACGGTGGGCGGATCCTGATGCCAGGCCTGCGCGCTCCCCGTCAGCGTGGGCACGTAGTCGAGCCAGGCATCGTCGACGCGCTGGCCGTCGGACTCGGCCTGGCGCCGCAGCGCGACGAGATCGGGACGGCTCTTCACCTCGCGCAGCGCCTCGGCGAGCGCAGGCAATCGACCCACGTCGACCTCGCCCGAGGCGTCGCGCGGGCCGTCGCTGAACGTGGCCACCCCGAGCACCTCTTGGGCCGTGCGCAGCGCCGAGCGTCGTGCGGTCAGGTTGGCCTCGTTGTCGTGCACCTCGCGTTCGGAGCGGGCGACCTCGAGCCGGGAGCCGATGCCCTCCCGCTGTCGCGTATGCGCGAAGTCCAGCTCTCGGCGCGCGGTCTCCAGCGCGCGTTCGCCGATCTCGACGCCCCGCTTCTCCAGGATCACCGCCAGGTAGGCGCGCGTCACGTCCACCACGGCCAGGCGGCGCTCGTTCTCCAGGTTCCCTTTGGCGACGTCGCGGGAGTCCGACTGCCGAGCGGTGTCCGTCCAGCGCACCGGCACGAAGATCGGCACCATGAGCTGCATGCTCAGGTTCAGAGAGTTGGCGGCGGTCGTGATGTTGCCGTTGATCTGCCGGTCGGCGTCGAGCCGGGTGTAGTTGGCCACGCCGTTCAGGGTGGGCAACCAGGTGGCGCGCGACTGCGTCACTCGTGCCTCGGCTCGGAGCACGTTGGCCCGGGCCTGTGCCATGCGCGGCGTGTCGGCGGTGGCGCGGTCGATGGCGTCCGCGTAGCCGATGGTGGGGACGGGCGCGTCGCTCGACAGGCGAGGGGGCGCCGAGCTGTCGTGGGGTGCGGCGGCCGTCGCGGCCGTGGTGGGAGCGGCAGTTCCGGCCGTTGCTGGAGCTGCAGGAGCGCCGGTTGTCGCGGGAGATGCTGGTGCGGCCGGAGCGCCCGCCGCAGGGCTGGCGGCCCAGGTGCTCTGCGGCACCAGCCAGAGCAGCGTGGCAGCCGTGAGGATCTCAGCGCGGCGCATGGCTGGCTCCCGGCGTGGGGGTGGAAGGCTTGGCCTCGGTCGCAGGCGCCGGTGTGGCCGTGGCGGATGCGGCAGCTGCCGGAGCTGGCGCTGCCGGCACGACCAGACGCACCGTCTCGCCTCCGCTCAGGTTCTCGGCTGGGTTGGTGACGACCGTCTCGCCGCCGACCAGGCCACCCACGACCTCCACCTCGGCGCCGAGCTCCCGCCCCAGTTGGATCTGCACCTGCTGAGTCTTGCCGCCGTCCACCGTGAACACGAAGGTGCCTTCACCCCGTGGCGAGACCGCGTTGGCCGGGATCAGCACGGGGGGCTCGGCAGATTGGGCGTCCAGGCCGACGCGGACGAAGGAACCGGCCAGGATGCCCTGGTCGCCCGGGACGTGGATCTCGACGCGCAGCGTGCGCGTGGTCGGATCGAGTGCTCCGGAGGTTCGCACGATCTTGCCGGGCACCGACTTGGTACCGGCTGCGACCCGCGCTTCGTCGCCGATCTGCACGTCGGCCGCGAGGTACTGCGGCACGTCGACCCAGATCTTCAGCGTCTCGGTGCGGGCCACCTCGAACAGACTGCTCACGCCGGCGCCGCTCCCGGCGGTCACGAGCGTGCCCTTCTCGACGTTGCGCTTGGTGATGACGCCGTCGAAAGGCGCGCGCACAACGCGAAAGTCGAGCAAGGTCGCGCTGCGGCTCAGCTCCGCGCGGCTGGTCTTGGCGGAGGCCTCGGCCGAGTTGGCCTGGGCCTCTGCCTGATCGGCCTGCTCACGGCTACTGGCTCCGGCCTCGGCCAGGCGTCGGTAGCGCTCGGCCGTGGCGCGCGAGATCTTCTCGTTCAGCGCGGCCTCGGCCGCTCGGGCCTGCGCGCTCGAAGCGTCCGACTCCAGCTCGGGCGCGTCGAGCACGGCCAAGATTTGGCCGCCCTTCACCCGATCGCCCAAATCGGCCCGGAACTCGCGGACGAAGCCGGTCGTCCTCGCGTACAGGGTGGCCGTCTCGATGGGCAGGGCAGTGCCGGGCAGCACCAGCTGGCTACGAGAAGCCGAGCGCCGCGCCTTCACCCAAGTCACGGCTCGGGCCTTCTGAACCTCGGCAGCCGCAGCGTCGCGTTCGGCCTTCTGCCGGAGCTTGGGCACGGCGCCGGCGACCACGATGCCACCGAGCAGGAGGGCCAGGACGCCGATGGCGATCCAGGGGCCGCGGCTGCGCTGGCTGGCAGTGCCCGGGAGCGGCTGGGTGGGGGCCGCATCGATTTCGGTGGGGACGTCGCTCGACATGTTCATGCCCTTTGCTCCTGCAGACGGAGGTGTGTTCGTTCGAGTTCCGGATCCGGCTCGCGGCGCACCTCGCGAGCGGTCAACCGGCTGTAAACCAGGGGTACGAGGAAGAGCGTGGCCAGGGTGGCGCCGCACAGCCCGCCGATGACGGCGCGCGCCAGCGCCGCGTTTTGTTCACTGCCAGCGCCGTGACCGAGCGCGAGCGGGAACATGCCGATCACCATGGCCAGCGCGGTCATCAGCACCGGGCGCAGTCGGACGCGCCCGGCTTCTCGTGCTGCCTGGAACGCCGAGAGGCCGGCGTCCCGGCGCTCGCGCGCGAAGCTCACCACCAAGATCGAATTGGCGGTGGCCACCCCGACGCTCATGATGGCGCCCATCAAGGACGGGATGCTGAAGGTCGTCTGGGTGACGAACAGCGACAGCACGATGCCGATCATCGCGCCGGGCAAGGCCATGACGATGATGAAGGGGTGCAGCCACGACTGGAAGTTGACGACCATCAGGCAGTAGACCAGCAGCGCGGCGGCGGCGATGCCGATGCCGAGGCGCGTGAAGGCCGAGTACATGCTGTCGACCTGGCCGCGCAGCTGGATCGTGGAGCCCGGCGGCAGGTGTTCGCGGTGGCGCGCCATGATCGACTCCAACTCGCGGGCCACGGTGCCCAGATCGGCGTGCTGTACGTCGGCGCGCACGCTGAAGGTCGGCTGGATGTCGGTGTGCGTGACGAACAGCGGCGTGCGCTTGAGGCTGGCCGTGGCGATGTTGTCGAGCAGCTGGGGGCCGCTCGGCGTCGGCAGGGACAGGGTTCGCAGGTCGTCGAGCGAGTTGACCCGTGACTCGGGGACCCGCACCGACACGGGGTAGTTGTTGCCCGTGTTCGGATCGATCCAGAAGCCCGGGCTGACCTGGGTACTCGAGGAGACGGTCAGCAACAGGTTGTTGGCGACGTCTCTCTGCGTGAGGCCCAGCTCGGCGGCGCGGGTGCGGTCCACCTCGTAGTGCAGGCGCGGGGCGTTCTGCACCTGGAACAGCCGTACGTCGACGGCGCCGACCACCCGGGCGAGCTCACTCTCGATCTCCCGCGCGGTCTGGTAGATGACGTCCTTCTTGGCGCCGGCGACTTGGATTTCGATCGGCGAAGGCAGGCCGAAGTTCAGGATCTGCGTGACGATGTCGGCCGGCTGGAAGTAGAAGCCGAGGTCGGGAAACTCGTCGCGCAGCGCGCGGCGCAGCTCGGGGATGTAGTCGGTCGAGCTCTTGCTGCGCCGCTCGGTCAGGGTGACGAGGATCTCGCCATCGGAAGCGCCGACGTTGGCGCTGTCGCTGATGGCCAGGTTGTAGCCGGAAGGCATGCCGATTTGGTCGAGGATGCTGGAGCGCTCGGCCTCGGGGATCAGGCGACGCAGGGCGTCCTCGACCCGGCCGAACACGCGCTCCGTCTCTTCGATGCGCAGCCCAGTGGGCGCGACGACGTGCAGGCGGATTTGGTCCGCACTCACGGCGGGGAAGAAGTCGCGGCCCACGAACGGGACCAGCACGGCGGCCAGTGCGCCGGTGGCGAGGACCAGAGCGAGCGTGGGGCGGGCGTGGGTGAGCACCCAGTCGAGTCCGGCCTCGTAGCCCCGCTGCAGGCGCGCGAAGGCCCGATTGAAGGCGTCGTGGACCGCTCCGAACAGCCAGAAGAGGCCACGCGCGCGGCGACCGTGCTCCGTCGCGTGGTGCTCGACCGTGTGCTCGAGCGCCTCTTTCTTCAGCAGGAACTGCACCAAGGTCGGGATGATGGTGCGGGAGAGCAGGTAGGAGGCCATGACCGAGAGGGCCACGGCCACGCCCATGGGCACGAACAGCGCGCGCGCCGGACCTTCCAGGAACACCACCGACACGAAGACGATGGAGATACAGCTGGAGGCGACGAACGCCGGGACGGCGATCTGCTGAGCGCCATCCAGGATGGCGCGGGTCAGCGGTTTGCCCATGGCCAGGTTGCGGTGGATGTTCTCGATCTCGACCGTGGCGTCGTCGACCAAGATGCCGACGGCGAGCGCCAAGCCGCCCAGCGTCATGGCGTTGAGCGTGTAGCCCATCCAGTGCATGACGATCAGCGCCACCAGCACCGAGAGCGGGATGGAAATCGCCACGATCAGCGTGCTGCGCCAGCTGCCGAGAAACAGCAGGATCATGAGCGCGGTGAGCGCGGCGGCGATCGTGGACTCGTGCAGCAGTGAGTCGATGGCAGACTCGACGAACCGGGATTGGTCGGCGAGCACGTTGACCTCGAGGCCGGGCGGCGCGGAGGCGATGATGGTCGGCATCAACTCGCGGATGCGCTCGGCGACCTCGGTCGTCGAGGCGTCACCGGTCTTCAGGACGCTGAGCACCACCGAGCGGCGGCCATCCTGGCGGGCCAGGTTCGTGCGGACGGCGAAGCCGTCGTGCACGTTGGCCACGTCACGCAGGTAGAGCGGCGCGGCGCCACGGCGGGGCACCGGGATGTCGTTGAGCGCCGAGACCAGATCGGGAGAAGAGTTCAGGCTGACGCGGTACTCGCGCTCACCGATCTTCGCGTTGCCGGTG
>DATIDO010000387.1:0-3520 GCA_035456245.1 Polyangiaceae bacterium | reverse complement strand
CCCTACCGACTCGGGATGCCTGCTGTTTGCCAACGACCGGCCCGATCTCGCGGAGGCCGGGGGGGCAGACGGCGTGCATGTCGGGCAAGGCGACATGGCCGTGGAGGAAGTGCGTCGCCTCCATCCCCACCTGGCCTTGGGCCTCTCGACTCACGACGAGACACAGTTCGACCACGCGCTGGATCTGGGGCTCGACTACGTAGCGCTCGGGCCCATCTTCCCGACCGGCTCGAAGCGGAACGCCGAGCCCGTCGTGGGGTTGGCCGTGCTCGAGCGTCTGGCCGCTCGCGCGCAAGCTCGCGGCGTGCCGCTCGTGGCCATCGGCGGCATTCATCGAGAGAACCTCCACACCGTGAGCAGTCACGCGCAGCTGTGGGCGGTGATTGGGGCGCTTCTCCCGGAGCACGGCGAGAGCCTCGAGCCATACGCCGAGGTGGAGCGACGTGCGCGTGTGCTGGCTGCGCCGCGCGAGTAGGGCGCAGGACAGGCGGACGAGTAGCCCTGTACGAGCTGGGGGGCGGCCCGAAGGACCGCTTCGACCCGTCATTGCTGCGCGAGAGCCGGCGCGTGGCTCTTCGGCAGGCGACGCAGGCGCGTGATCAGCGTCTCGAGCACGAGGGCGGGCGAGCCGTTGCGTTCGATCTCGGTGATGGCGCGCTCGACCTCGGCGTAACGCGTCGCAAAGAGTTCGCCATCCTCGCTGGGAGCTGCGCGTCCACGGAGGGCCCAGGAACTCGCCAGGTGATGCAAGAAGGCGAGGAGCTCGTCGCGGTGCTCGGGGCGTTCCGCGGCGAAGCTGATCGCGGCGTCCAGCTCACGCGACACGATGGCTTGCTCTGCTGCCGCCACGAACGCTTCGAGGGCGGTGTGTGCGCCGTCTTCGGTCAGTACGCGGGCCTGCTCCATGCTGCCCCGAGCGTGGGCGGCCAGCTCGGTAGGTAGGCCACGCTGCGCGAGCAAGGTGGCGACGGCCGACTCGGGAAGCGGTCCGAAGCGAACCGAGAGGGTACGCGAGCGGATGGTGTCGAGCAGCTGCCCGGGCCGCGAGGTGAGCAGGATGAAGTGGGTCGACTCGGGGGGCTCCTCGAGCGTCTTGAGCAGGCCATTGGCTGCGGCGACCGTGAGCTCGTCCGCGTCGTGCACGATGACGACGAGTGCCTTGCCCTCGTGCGGCGCGTATCCCATGCGAGCCAGTACGATGCGCCTCACTTGCTCGACGCTGATGCCGGTGAGCTCACTCTTGCCGATCACCGACTCGGGGTAGATGCCGCGGCCCACGAACAGGACGTCCGGGTGTCCCGGCACGTGCGGAGCCTCGGGCGACAAGGTGGTGGCTCGCTTGCAGCTCGAGCAACTGCCACAGCCGAGCGGATCGTTGGGGCAGACGAGCGCGCGGGCGAGCAGCAGCGCAGCCGTCGCCTTGCCCACTCCGGGCGGCCCTTCGAAGCGATAGGCGTGATGGACGCGCCCCGACGACAACGCCCTTTCGAGCGTGGCTCGTGCCGTGGGTTGGCCCAGCAAGGTCTCGAATGCCATCGGGGAGGCGAGGCTAGAGCGACAGACGGTTTGCTGCGAGGCCGACCGTGTTGCCGCGCCAAACGAGCACGAACGACGCGGATCCCCCTGGCCTTGGCGGCGAGCTGGCCCCCGAGGGCTCGGCCTTCCGGGCCGAGCCTGCCGTTCGAGCGGGTTCGAGCGCCATGGGTGGGCGGCGCTCGAACGGATTGCGCAACGAAGGACGGTGCTCGAAAGACGACGCTCGAATGACAGCTCAGCGCTTGGCGACGAGGGCGAGGAAGCTCTCGAATGCGCGGTCTGCACGCTCGGCCATACCGTCGCGGTCGGCGAGCACGGTGAGGCCGTCCAGGACGGAGAGCGTCAGCGTGGCGAGGCTGTCGGCCTCGGCTGCGCTGCGCTTCTGCTCGCTCTGGTAGTAGTCCGCGAGCAGACGACGCGCTTCGTCTTGCAGAACGTTCTGCCGAGCGAGCAGCTCGGGATCGCGACGGCCCTCACTCCACAGCTCGATGTTCAGGTTACGGAGCGCCTCGCCCTGCTTCAGGTTCTTCCAGAGCCCGTTCAGTCCATCACCTCCCGAGCTGAGCCCCTGGCGGAGCGCATCCAGGTAGCGGCCGTAGGCGAAGCTCTGCACCTCGTGGACCAAGGCGGCTTTGCTGGCGAAGTAGTAGTGGACGATGCTCTTGCGCAGTCCGAGCTCTCGGCCGATGTCGGCCAAGGTGGTTGCGGTGAAGCCTCCCTTCGAGAAACAGGAGGCGGCGGTTTCGAGGATCGCCGACACTCGGGGGTTCGACCAATTCACTGACCGCGGAAATTCTCCGCTTTCAGCGGGCTGGAGGTCAGAGGCGGCACCGACGGAGGAGGTAACCTGAGCTGCTGCTTCGTTGGACATATCGTGGAAACAATCCCTGCGAGCATTCGTCCTGCGCCCGTCGTTTGGGGGCGTCAAGCCCCTGCATCGTCGATCGAGATATCTCGATCGTGAAAGTTCATGGAAGCGCCCAAATGATGGACTCCATCCGTCATTGCGGAAGTCGTTCTGGCCGGCCGATTCCTGACCGAACCATGAGCCGGTGTCCTGATGGGTCCAGAAATCGCGCGATGACCCCCGAAGCCCCTACTGGAAGGGAGGGTGGATCATTCCGTCGAGGAGCCATTTCAGGTCTGCAATCCGACGGGTCGTCTGGCACCGCTAACCCCACGATCACGAAACGACGCAGCCGCCGTCGACACGGCAGCCGATGACAGGCTTGCGACGACGCGTCGCGTCGACGCGAGGCCAGCGGCGAGTCAGCAGGGCGGCGAGGCAGCAGGGCGACGAGTCAGCTCCGCGACGAGTCAGCTCCGCGGCGAGGCAGTGCGGTGACAAATCAGCTCGGCGGAACGGCTCACTTGCGCTCCTCCCAGAAGGCCATGCCTGCAGCGCGCGTCCAGCCCGGTTCGCCGAACTTACCCTGCACGCGATTCTCGGCGAACTCGCCCGGACCACCACCTTGCGGTCGTCGTTGGGTCAGCACGAGCAACTCGTCCGCCAAGAACTCGGGCGTCCCATCCGACGTACGCTTCTTCTCGATCTTCGCCGGGCCCGTGCCCACGGCGATCACCTGCGCAGTCGGTGGATACACGTCGCGCCACTTCTCACGCACGGTGTGGCTGCCGCGGCGCACGATGCGATATCGATGGAGTCGGAAGCCGGGCAAGCCCCGCTGCGCCAGGGCTCGCTCGCCTTTGGACAAGCGGGGCTCGGGGCGTTCGAGTTGTTCGTAGGGGAGCGCCTCGTCGACCTTGCGGATCAAGGTGACCACCTGATCGAGCTCGGGGCCGAGCACCTCGGCGTGGACCGTTCCACCTGCCACCGTCTCGTGCAGCACGACGGGGAAGTCGAAGGGATTGCGCACACGGAAGTTGATGGTCGGGTAGACCACCGTCGCGTCCATACCCATCTTGATGTACGAGCTCGGCCGCGTGTGCGGGTAGCGCTCGACGATGTCGAGGCCGGCGAAGA
>DATIDO010000386.1:0-2032 GCA_035456245.1 Polyangiaceae bacterium | reverse complement strand
CCGACGTGATGGTCGAGCGCGCGCAAGAGACGTTCGGGCGCTTCCGCGCCGGCGAGGTGCGCGACTTCCACCACGAGATGATGCACCTGGCGCTGGACGTCGTGCTGGCCACGCTGTTCGGCTCGGATGCCGGGCGCGCCCAGGGCATCGGCGCGCTCCTCGATTCGGCCACCGCCGACTACCGCCGCTTGGGCATGACCTTCCGCGGGGCCTTTCCGCGCTGGTTCCCGTTCTGGTCTCGCCTTCGCTACCACTGGGCCGGTTGGCGTCTGCGTCGCATCGTGGAACGCCTGGTGCGCGGCCGGCAAGAGAAGCCTCTCACCAACGACATGCTCTCGAGGCTGCTGGAGGCACGGGACGAAGGCGGCGTGGGTATGACGCAGCGGCAGCTCATCGACGAGTGCCTGACGGTGATGCTGGCCGGTCACGAGACGACGGCCTTGGCGCTGGCCTATGCGTTCGATCGGTTGGCGCGGGCCCCGGAGATCGAGGCGCGCCTGCGCCAAGAGATCCAGGAGGTGGTGGGCTCCCGTCCGGCGCGCCTGAGCGACATTGCGCAGCTGCCCTACACCAAGGCCGTGGTGAAGGAGACGCTGCGCATCTATCCGCCGGTTTGGGCTGTGGGGCGCGTAGCGGAGCGCTCGTTTTCGCTGGCGGGCGCGACCATCCAGCCCGGCATGGTGCTGGTTGCCGTTCCCTGGGTCGTGCACCACGACGAGCGCTACTACCCCGAGCCGGATACCTTTCGGCCCGAGCGCTTCCTGAACGGCGCCGCCGAGCAGCTACCCAAAGGCGCTTATCTCCCGTTCGGGGCGGGGCCGCGCACCTGCATCGGCAACCATTTCGCCGAGCTGGAGATGCAGCTGGTGCTCGTCACGGCGCTGCAGCGGTACCGCTTCGAGTTGGTCGATGCGGCGCCGCTCCGGCTTTCTCCTTCGGTGACCCTGCGCCCCGCTGGCCCCATCCGGCTGCGTCTGGCCAGCGTCTGAGCAGGCCGCTGAGTCAGCGCCTGGCCAGCGTCCGAGCCAACCTCCGTGCCCGCGTCCGAGGGGGCCGCTCGGGCACGAGCGCGGGTCCTGCAGATTGATGCATGAATCGCGGAAGCTCGTTCGACGAAGCGGGGTGCGGCCCCGATTGGGCCGTGCTCTCGACCCATGCGCACCCACTCCTCGACGCCTCACGCTCGCTCGTCCGACGGATCGCCTGCCCATCGCTCGGCTTCCAGCCCGCGCCGTCAGCCCAACCGTCGGACCAGGGGGCTGCTCCGCACCTGGGCGGCGGCGGCGCTCCTGGGCGCGTTGGGCCTCGGCGCGTGCGGCGGTGAAGGGGACGGGGGGCCCGATGGCGGCGGAAACTCGGGCGGCACGGCGGGTCCGGATGGCGGCAACCCCGACTCGGGAACGGGCACCGGTGGCGGTCTGCCGGGCACGGGAGGCACTGGGCCTGTGGGTGCGTGTGGTCGCACGGTGGGTGCCTGCTCCGCGCCCGAGGTGCGGGTGACCGAGATCGACGTGGGAGTGCCGGTCACGCAGTACGGCAACGAGTGGGACACCGCGCCCTTGCCGATGGCGCTGGCGGCGCTGCCCAACGGTGGCTCGCGTGTGGCGTGGCTCGGCACCGACGAACAGGTGCACATCGCCGAGCTGGACTGTGACGATCAGCTGGTGGGTGAGCCCTTCGCGTTCCCCGCCACCGATCTACAGGATCTGTATGCGGACGAGGACGGTGGCGTCGTGCTGCTGACTCGGCCTGCGGATGGCTCGGGGGAAGACGGCTGTGGCGCCGGGCCGCTGTGCGGCGGTGAGTCGAGCCCTTGCTACAACATGTTCCTCGTCCGCTTCGACAACGCAGGGAACAAAGTGTGGGAGCGCGCCGTCACCAACGCCGTCGATGGTCTGGAGGGCTACGAGAACGGCGCGCGCTTCGTGTGGTGGTACCAGCACCATGGGCGCATCGCCTTCGACGGGGAAAATTACGGCACCTACTTCTGCATCGGAATCACCGTGCAAAACGGCTCCTGCGTCGACATTCA
>DATIDO010000385.1:0-3914 GCA_035456245.1 Polyangiaceae bacterium | reverse complement strand
ACCCGGCCCCGTGGGCCCACCGGATGGATTGCCACCCTGACCCGAATCGGCTCCGCCCAGTCCAGAGGCATCGGCGCCCCCGTCACCCCCGCAGGCAGACAGGAAGCAGCTGGTTGCAGCCAAAGAGGATGCGAAGAGGATGTGGTAGGGCGTGCAGCGAAGGATCATCAGGGGATTTCCGAGTTGGGGAAACGAACTTCCCAACGGTTCGCTACATGCTGGCGATGTAGGTCATCTAGGTCCCACTGTGCGGCACGGAACCCTCCGGAATCGCTGCCATTTCGAACATTTGACCACGACAAGTCCGGCGCGTACCGCCGGATTCACACACATTCGCGGACGAATCGAGGCAAACGTTCGAACGTGACAAAATCGACCGCTCGGCTGAATCGAGTGGGTAGAAGAAGCAGGACCTGATTCAGGCTCCGACCTAGCCCGACCTGCCTAGCCCGACCTGCCACTTCGGTCGAGGCGTCCGGCCCGGGGCGGTGCTTGGGATTGAGTTCTCCCTGTTGGAAAACAGCTCGAGGATTCGACCTGCCCCATGTCGACACGCGCCAAGAACTCGTCCGCGACCGACGACTCCGTGTCGGGCACGATGCTCGCCGCCTTGGTGCAGGGGAACCTGCAGGCGGCCGGGGCGTTCGGCTTCGACATCGAGGCCCTGAGCGCTGCGGCCTCGTTGACCCCCACGATGTTGGCCGATCCGGATGCGCGCGTGGCCGTGGAGCGTCACATCGAGCTGTGGGAGGCGATCGCCCGAGACCCCCGCGCGCTGGAGTTCGGGCTGTGGCTGGGCAAGAGCTTCCGGCTCGAGACGCTCGGCGTCATCGGCTGGGTCATGCGCCACACCCCCACGTTGCGCGCGGCGCTCGGCTGCCTGGAACGGTTCCAATCCCTCCTGGGTGACGGCGTGGCCCCGCGCATCGTCGAACGCGAAGGTCGCGTGGTGCTCTCCCAGACCGAACCCCCTCGCATCGCTCGCCTGCAGGCACTGTCGCTGGCGGCGCCCGTGGGGACCGTCGCTTTGCTGCGTGAGCTGGCGGAGCTCCCCGAAGGCGAGCCCGTGGCTCTCGAAGTCGCGTTCCAGCACCCTGCGCTCCCGGACGAGGCCCTGGCGGAGCTCCAGGCTGCGCTGAACTGCCCCCTGCACTTCGACGCCGAAGAGACGCGACTGGTCCTGCCCAGCGAATTGCTCGAACGACCCGTCCGCGCACCCGATCCAGGCCTGGGCTCCTACCTCGAGCGGCACGCCGAGACCTTGCAAGGACGTCTTCGTCCCGCTGGCTCCTCCTTCTCGGCACGCGTACGCGAGCACGTGGTCCCTCTGCTTCGCGAAGGCGAGCCGGATCAGGCGGGCGTCGCGCGCGCCTTGGCAACCAGTGAGCGCACCCTGCAGCGCCGCCTGCAGGAGGAGGGCATCACCTTCGCGCAGCTCTTGGACGAGGTCCGCTCCGAGCTGGCCCGCGGCTACCTGGCGGATCCGACGCTGGCCATCTTCGAGGTCGCCTTCCTGCTCGGCTACTCCGAGCCCAGCGCCTTCAATCGGGCGTTCCGCCGCTGGACGGGAAAGACGCCGTCCGACTTCCGCCGCGGAGCCTGAGCCAACCGGGCGCCCCGTACTGCCAGCCCCACCAGATCAGCGCCGCTGCGGCGACGCTGGCCAAGAAGGGCGCGCCGAAACCGAGCCAGCGTAGGGCCGGGGTCGACACGAGGCCGACGAGCAGCGCCGCCAACGCGGCGTTCCGATCGAGGCGAGGCGCGTACAGCGCCGCGAGCGTCACCACCAAGACGCCGGCCGTGCCAATCGACGAAGCCAACTCCACCAGATCGTAGATCCCCTCGGCAAACAGCGCGACCACCAGGGCGAAGCATCCGGCCAAGACCAGCACGGCTCGTCCCAACCAGAGGCGAGCGCGATCGCCCGAGACGCCGAAGAGCGGCGCCAGCAGGTTGTGCGAGAGGAGCGCCGAGTTGGAGAGCAAGACGCTGTCCACCGTGGACAGGATGGCGGCGAGCAAGGCGCAGGAGAACAAGCTGCCGAATGCGCCCGGCAAGTAGTGCGCCGCAAGGCGCGGCAGATAACTCTCGTGCTCCGTCAGCCCCGGCAGCAGCGCCGGCCCCAAGAGCCCCAAGAAGACCGGGATCGCCCCCACGAGCAGGTAGAGCCCGGCCGCCCACCAAGCGCTGCGCCGCGCCACCGCCTCGCTGCGCGCGCCGAGTAGACGGGCTACCAGCTCCTGCGTGACCAGCGAGCCCAACACGGGGATCGCCATCCGGTCGAGCTGCGACCACATGCCTTCGTCCGCGGGCAACAGCGTCAGCCGCTCCTGGGACAGCGCCTGCGTCCAGCCACCGTCCGGTGCGTTCAGCAGCACGACTGCCAGGAGCGCGAACAGTCCGAGCGACAGGATGATGCCCTGCAGTAGATCGGTGGCGACGTCACCCCACATGCCGCCGAGGAACGAATAGGCGACCACGACCAGACCCGAGGCGATGATCGAGAGGGCCAGTGGCACCTCGGCAATCTGGCTGACGACGAGACCGAGAGCGCGAACCTGCGCAGCTCCCCACAGCAGGGACGACGGCACCAGCAACAGCACGACCGCTCGCTCGACCCAGGGACCACCACGCGCCCGGAACAGATCGCCCAGGGTGACGAAGTTCCCCCGGCTCATCCGCCCGGCCAGCAGCAGGCCCGAAAGCGCCAGGCACAGCGCGTAGCCGAGCGGTTCGGCTCGTCCTCCACGCAGGCCTTCACGGTAGACGGTGCCCGAGACACCCAAGCACGTCTCAGCTCCGAACCAGGTCGCGAACAGCGACATGGTCAGCAGCCAGGGGCCCAGGCGCTTGCCGGCGACGAAGTAGTCGCTCTCCGAGTGGACTCGCCGCGCCGCCCAGACGCCGATGCCGACCTGGACGAGCAGGAACGCGCCAAGCACCAACAGGCCCACGCGCCCGTATACTCCTTTCACCCGCCAAACGCGAAAAGCCGCGGCGCCACACCGGGCTTGGAACCGGGGTTGGACTGGATCGGCGCGTCGGCTACGCCTCCGCCAGCGAAAGTCCGCTGCCCCGCAGAGCAACCAACTTGACCGACCGCAACAAGGAGCCCTTCGCCGGCTCGTACCTCGATCCGCTGGCTCACAAGGGCATGCTGCAAGACGTCGTGCGCACCACCGCCTACGACGAAGCGCTGCGCCGCCTGGTGAAGCCGGGCTCTCGCGTCATCGACTTCGGCAGCGGCACCGGCGTGATGGCCATTTTCGCGGCTCGCCATGGCGCAGGGCACGTCGACGCCATCGAGCGCACGGCCTTCGTCGAACACGCGCGGAGCATCGCCGCGCGCAGCGGCTACCCCGACATCGTCTTTCACCACGCCGACCACGAGTCCTTCGTCGGAAGCGGCCCGGCTGATCTGTTGGTGTCCGAGTGGATGGGCCACTGCCTCTTCTACGAGGCCATGCTCGAGCCGCTGATCCACGTGCGCGACCGTTGGTTGGCCGAAGGCGGAGTGATGGTACCGGGCCGCGTCAGCGTGCATGCGGCCCTGGTCACCGACGAGCACTGCTACGAAGATCTGGGGTTCCTGGTGAACCACCCCTACGGCATCGACTTCGGGCCGATCGCCGAGGCGCCCCTGCGCCAGTGTCACTTGGTCAGCTTGCGTCCCGATCAGGTGACGGAAGAGGTCGTCGACCTGTGCACGCTCGACATGAAGACCATCACCCGCACCCCGGAGCGCATGGCCGGCTCGGGTAGGGTCCGATCACCGAACGTCGCCTACGGCATCGTCGCCTGGTTCAGCATGGAGCTCTCGCCCGATTTCGTGGTGGGTACGGGGCCCTTCGATCCCGAGACCCACTGGCAGCAGGTGCTCTTCCCCTTCGTCGAACCCATCGAGCTCTCCCCCG
>DATIDO010000384.1:0-5159 GCA_035456245.1 Polyangiaceae bacterium | reverse complement strand
GACGCGTTCCAGATCAAGGGGACCGCGCTGCCGTTGTTCGCCTGACCGCTCGGGGCTGAGCACGACTCGCGCGGGCAGGCAGGAGTTCCCGATTCGGCCTCGCTCTCCCGTGCCGAGCGGGTGCTTCTCACGCGTTACGACGACGTCACGCGTCCGCCTTTTGGTCCGGCCACGCTCGCGGGGCGACGAAGCGATTCGCTCCCGAGGCGCGCGTGAACGAAAATCACCTCAATCAATACCGCGTGATCGCCCAGCTGGGGCGCGGCGGAATGTCCGACGTTTACCTTGCCGCCAGTTACGGCACGGGTGGGTTTGCCAAGCTGCTCGTGCTCAAGGTCCTCGGACCGCAGCTCGCTCGCGAGCCGCAGTTTTTGGCCATGTTCCGCGACGAAGCGCGGCTGGCCGCGCGCCTGAATCACCCGAACGTGGTGCAGACGTACGAGGTGGGCGAGAGCGGCGGGCGCCACTTCATCGCCATGGAGTACCTGGAAGGCCAGAGCCTGAACCGCATCGTCGAGCGGTTGGGTCCGAGCGGTCGGGTGACGCCGGCGCTGGCGTTGCGCGTCGTCATCGATGCCCTCGGTGGGCTCCACTACGCCCACGAGCTGCACGACTACTCGGGCGCGCCGCTCGGGGTCGTCCACCGGGACATCACGCCGCAGAACCTGTTCGTGACCTACGAAGGTCAGACCAAGGTGGTCGACTTCGGGATCGCCAAGGCGACCGATTCGACGACCGAGACCACCGTCGGAACGGTCAAGGGCAAGGTCGCCTACATGGCGCCCGAGCAGGCCCGCGGCGAGATTGTCGACCGCCGCGCCGATGTGTTCTCGATGGGCGTGGTGCTCTGGGAGCTGTTGAGCGGACGGCGGTTCTGGGAAGGGCTGACGGACGTCGCGCTGATCGGCAAGCTCGTGTCTGGAGCTTTCCCCCAGCTCCGCCAGGCCGTGCCGGAGATCCACCCGGCCCTCGAGAAGGCCTGCATGCGTGCGCTCGCCTCCCGCCCCGAGGAGCGGCCGCAGACCGCCGCAGAGATGCAGGCCGAGCTGGAAAGCGCCCTCGAGCAACTGAAGGACACGATGAGCCAGCGCCGCCTGGGCGAGCTGTTGCGCACGTCGTTTGCCGAAGAGCGCGGCCAGGTGAGCGCGGTCGTCGGTAGGCAGCTCGAGCGGCTCGCGCGCCAGACGCCGAGCGGCGAGACGCCTCCCGGAGGCCTGCGCCTGCCTGCGCTGGCTGGGGACATGCCGATCCTCGGGGAGGGGAGCACCGTTCACGACGCGGTAACGCGCTTGCACACGGGGCTCACGCAGCCAACGAACGCAGCCGCGCGTTCCTACGATGGAGCGCCCCTCTCGACGGGCACAGGCCAGGTCGCTGGCGTGCGTCCCGCCGGAGCAGCCACACGGGGACTGTGGATCGGTGGGATGTTGGCGGTGGGTGCCGCAGGCCTCGCGCTGGGCGTGACGCGCCCTTGGGAGCCGCGGGCTGCCGCAGCCCAGGCGCCGCTCGAGGCCGAGGAGGTCGCGCGTCCTGCGGCAGCGGGGCGCGCTCCCGAGCGACCGGCGGCCACCGCGACGCACGACTGCAAGGCCGCTCGCAAGCCCCTCATCGAGATCACCGGTGAGCTGAGCAACGACGCGACGCTCACCTGCGACCGGGAATACCTGATCCGCTTCACGGCTACCGTGACGCCCGGGACGACGCTGACCATCGAACCCGGAACCACCTTGCGTGGTGACGCCGAGACGCGCGGCGTTCTGCTCGTTCAACCCGGCGGACGGCTGATGGCCGAGGGCACGCCCGAGCTGCCCATCGTCTTCACCAGCGACCGACCCGTCGGGCAGCGCAAGGCCGGCGATTGGGGCGGGATCGTCGTCTTGGGGCAGGCGCCCATCAATCTGCGGGACGGGCAGGGGAACCCGACCAGTGGTCGAGTCGAAGGCCTGAGCGTCGGCGGCGAATACGGCGGCACCAATCCGGAGGACTCGAGCGGAGTGCTGCGTTACCTGCGCATCGAGTTCGGTGGGACCGAGATTGCCCCCAACAACGAGGTCAACGGGCTCACCCTGGCTGGGGTCGGTCGTGGAACGCGCGTCGACCACATCCAAGTTCGGCACACGGCGGACGATTGCTTCGAGTTCTTCGGCGGCACGGTCGACGCCCGCCACCTGATCTGCGTGCACCCGGACGACGACGCTTTCGACTGGGACTACGGCTACACCGGCCGACTGCAGTTCTTGGTCGCGCAGTCGACCCCCGAGCCCAAAGAGGGCGCGCACGGCTTCGAGGGCGACAACGATCCCGGCTCGAGCACCAACACGCCGATCAGCTCACCCACCATCTACAACGCCACCTTGTGCGGCAAGAACCGCGCGCTCGACAACAAGGAGCACTACGGCGTCCTGCTGCGCCGTGGCACCCACGGTCGCCTGCGCAACCTGCTGGTGACCGGCTTCGGCGCCGCACTCGACGTGCAAGACGGCACGACCCGCCCCAACTTCGCGGCCAGCACGCTCTTCAACAACGGCGTGCCGGCGTTCGCCGAGGTGGCCACGGCGCGCCGGACGGACAGCCTGCTGTTCGACGACGACAAGGGCTTCGATGAGTTGCTCTACCTGAACAACCCCGGCCTCAAGATCAGCAGCCAAGCGCCCGAGTTGTCCGGCTGCTTCGATGCCGACCGCCCCAACTTCAAGCCCCGCGAGGCCATCGTCACGAACGCCGCGGCGCCCGACGACGATGGATTTTTCGACACCCGTGCGACCTACGTGGGCGCCTTCCGGGATCGGGACGACAGCTGGGATCGGGGCAACTGGGTCGCATGGGACCGCCCCTGAGTGGTCCGGATCGATTTCGCTCAGCCCTGTGGATAGAAAGCGCTGCCAGCGCGGAAAAGGAAGTGACTGGGCCCGGGGTTTGCTAAGTCCCCACCATGGCATTGGACCGCCCCGCCTCCCCCGCGCACTACGCCGCCGCCCAGCTGCTCACCGTAGGCTTCTACGACACGACGCTGAACTCCACCCTCAAGGAGCTGCTCGACCGCGGCGTGGGTGGGGTCGTGCTGTTCGCGCGCAACATCAGCTCGCCCGAGCAGGTCGGCAAGCTGATTCACGACATCAAGGCGTACGCAGGACGGCCTCTCTTCGTCGGTCTCGACCAGGAAGGCGGCCTGGTCCAGCGGCTGAAGGACGGTTTCACTCGCATCCCGCCGATGCGCGCCATCGGTGCGCTGGCTGACGTCGAACTGGCCGAGCAGCTGGGCCGTTTCATCGGTACCGAGCTCCGCGCCGTGGGTGTCGACGTGAACTTCGCGCCCATCCTCGACGTCGACACCAACCCGCTCAACCCGATCATCGGCAACCGCTCGTTCTCCCGGGATCCCGAGCTGGTCGGACGCCTCGGCGTGGCACTCGGTCGCGGTCTCGAAGCAGCTGGTGTCGCCTCCTGTGGCAAGCATTTCCCTGGCCACGGCGACACGGCGCAGGATTCGCACCAGGAGCTGCCGAGCCTGCCGCACTCGCTCGAGCGGCTCGAGGCCGTCGAGCTGGTGCCTTTCCGCGCTTGGACGGCCGCGAACCTCGCCTCGATCATGACGGCGCACGTCATCTTCGAGCCGCTCGATCCCGACTACCCGGCGACCATGTCTCGCCGAGTCCTCCACGGTATCCTGCGCGAGCGCCTCGGCTACCAAGGCCTCATCATCACCGACGACATCGAGATGAAGGCCATCGCGGACCACTATGGCTACGAGGAGGCCGCCATCCGCGGAGTGAACGCGGGCGTCGACAACTTCCTCTGCTGTCACACGGCCGACGTGGCCCACCGCATCATCGACACGCTGGTGGAGGCCGTCACGGTCGGGCGCATCGGCCAAGCGCGCATCGACGACGCAGGCGCCCGGGTGCGCGCGTTCGCCGAGCGTTGGGCCCGCCCGGCCGAGGAGCCCCAGCTCGACCGCTTGCAGAGTCCGGAGTTCGGCGCTTTGATCGAGCGCGTGCTGTCGTCGGTGGATCCTGCTCAGGCGCACGTCGGCGAGGATCCGACGGAGATCATGGAGCAGATCCGCGTGGAGCGCGCGCAGCGCGAGCTCGCAGCGCAGGGCTGATGAAGGCAGCAGGGGGCCCTTGGGCCCCCGTGTCGCGGCTGTTCAGGGGACGAAGCGGATCGGCGGCGCCTCGTCGGCTACCAGGTAGGAAAAGCGCTGACGGAACGCGTCCGTGCTGAGCTTGGCCACGTTCGAGAGGCGAGCGAGCAAGTCAGCGCTCTGGAAGTCGTCGCGGCGGAGCCGCAGCATGTAGCGGCGAGCGATCTTGTAGTGCTCGGTGTCGACGGACACCGGACGCATCGGGAAGGTGACACCCTGACCCCCCAACTCCTGGAAGGCCAGGGGCTGGAACTTGCCGCCCACCATCGTGACCACTGCGTTGGTCCCGCCCTCGAGCAGGTACTTCGCGGCGCAGTATCCGAGGTCGCGCGCGTACTCCATGTCGAACGGGATCGGATCGGCGCTGCGCAGTTCGTAGCCGATGTCCTTGGAGACGATCGGCTGGTTGAGGCCCAACGCAGCCAATTTCTCGGTCACCTTCTGCTTGAGTACGTCGCCCAGCACGAGCTCACCCAGGCGGATCGGGGAGTCGTCCGCGCCGCGTCGGAGGCTACGGGCCTCGTCGTCGGCCAGATGGGCGGCCAACCCTTCTGCGAGCAGCGCCACGCCATCGCGTCGACCGTTGGCGATGCGCTTGATGATGGCGCCGACCAGCGTGTCTGCGATGCGCTCGAGGGTCGGCGGTCCGCTCTGGAACTCCTCGGGGATGATGGTGAGCGAAGCGCCGGCGGCCTTGCCGATACCGAGGGCGAGGTGTCCGGCGTTGCGCCCCATCGTCACCAAGAAATACCAACGGCCCGTGGTCTTGGCGTCGACCAGCAGATCGCGCACGATCCCGACACCCACGTGTCGGGCCGTCTCGTACCCGAGAGCCGGAATTCCCTGCGGAAGTGGCAGATCGTTGTCGATCGTCTTGGGCACGTGCACGACGCGGAGCCCATCCCCGGCCGCGGCGGCCACACGCATGGCGGCACGACACGTCTCGTCGCCACCGATGGTGATGAGTTTGTTCACACCGAGCGCCCGCAGCGAGGCGCAACAGGCCTGCTCCTGA
>DATIDO010000383.1:0-2768 GCA_035456245.1 Polyangiaceae bacterium | reverse complement strand
AATCTACCTGGACGTCCAGAACGCCATGAACCGTTCGAACCCCGAAGAAATCGCCTACTCGCCCGACTACAGCGAGCGCCGCTACATCCTCGGTCTGCCCATTCTGCCCGTCTTGGGTGCCCGCTACAGCTTCTGAGTCATGACGAAGGTACTCCTCACTTCCCTGACCACGCTCACGCTCGCTGCGGCGGCGGTGGGCTGCGTGCCCGAGTTCGACGACAACCTCTCGCTGGTGAGCGGCCGTCGAGTCTTGGCGGTGCGCTCCGTCCCCGCCGAAGCCAAGCCGGGTGAAGAGGTCGAGTTCACGGTGCTGATCGCGACATCGGAGGGAGCCGCCGAAGATGCCGACTCGCTCACTTGGGACTTCTGCACCTCGCCCAAGCCGCTGACCGAGCTGGGGCCCGTCGCCCAGGTGTGCGTGGACGAGTTCGGTGGCAGCTCGAAGTACCTCACGGCCATCGGCCGGGGCCCCACGGTTCAGGCCGCCTTGCCTGCAGACGGCTGCCGCAATTTCGGCCCCATCGGTCCCAGCGCGGGAGAAGAGGGCGTAACCGGACGTCCCGCCGATCCCGACGCCACCGGCGGCTACTACCAGCCCGTGGTGTTCGGCGACGACGTGGTCAACCTGGCCAGCCCGCGCATCAGCTGCGGCCTGGATCGTTTTCCTTCGCAGCCGACCATCGAGTTCAACGCCGGCTACCGACCGAACGAGAACCCCGAGATCGCCGCGCTCCATTTCACGGCGAACGGGAACGAGGGCGAGCTGCTGCCGGGCACGGACGCCTCGCTCACGGTGGCGCCCGGCACGGCGGTCGACCTGCGCCTCGAGTGGGCAGCCTGCCCCCGCGAGGCCGAGTGCGGCGATGGTCTCTGCACGGCTGGTGAATCGCCGGCCTCGTGCCGTGAGGATTGCGAGATCGATCCGCGTGGTTGCACCGGTGCGGAGACCTACCTGGCAGGCGACCGCTCCACCTCCCAGCTCGTCGAGCGTCGAGAGGGGATGACCGCTGCCTGGTACACCACCTCCGGCCTGTTCGGCGCGGAGCAGACCGCTCGGCTCGAACAGGACGCCGACGGGACCGACACCAGCAACGGCTGGACGGCGCCCGATGAAGCGGGCGAAGTGCGGCTCTGGCTCGTCCTCCGCGACGATCGTGGCGGCGTCGGTTGGAATGAGTACCGAATTCGCGTAGAGAGCCCGTGAACTCCACGCTGGGCGCGGTGAGTTCCAGGCAATGAGCCGCGCGCTGTGGGCGCCCAGCTCTGCGTGATTCGGCTCCAGGACGTGCTGCTGGGCAATGCAGCGAGTCCTCGCGAACCGCACGAAAAAACGCCCCGCGAGCAGGCGACGTTTGTCGACCTTCGTTCATTGAGTTAGTCTATCGAAGGAACTCTTTCGCGGGCGACGCTCATGCTGACGATGAAGACGAAGTACGCCCTGAAGGCGCTGGCGATGCTCGCCAACGCGCCTCCGGGCGAGCCCCTGCTGATCGCGACGATCGCCGAGCAGGAGGACATCCCGCTCAAGTTCCTCCAGCTCATCCTGAGGGAGTTGCGCCAGCACGGCGTCCTGCGCAGCCGCAAGGGACGAGGGGGCGGTTACCTGCTCGCCAAGGCTCCCGAATCGGTCGCCTTGTCCTCGCTGATTCGCATCCTGGATGGCCCCATGGCCCCCGTCCCATGCCTGAGCAAGACCGCCTACCAGCGCTGCGAGGGTTGCACCGACGAGGCCACCTGCGGCGTGCGGCTGATCCTGCGTGAAGCGCACGAGGCGACTCTGCGAGTGCTCGACACGCGTACGCTGGCCGACTTGGCTCGCATGACCCGCAATGCGGTCGAAGACCTGAGCAACGAGCCGGGCATCCGCTACGCGATCTGAAGCGCTCCGCGCTTCGCGTGCCGTCTGAAGCGCTCCGGTCGCTCAGACCTCCGTCGGCCACCCCTCACGTCGCTCAGACCCTCGCTGCCGTCCGACAAACGAAGAAAACCCCGGCGAGGCGCTGCCTCACCGGGGTCTTTGCTTCACTACTCTCCGCTCACTCGCCGCGCAGGTAGCTGCGATCGGCCTCGATCGACTGGCGGGTCGTGGTGGCCGCCGCGTTCAGCTTCGGCCACTCGTCGCCCACCACGACGCTCGCGGGGTTGATGTCGGCCTCGTCGTTGTAGTTCGGCCCTGCCACCCAGGTCACCGGCTGGGTGAGCGCACCCAGCGTGCCGCCCGGCGTGTACGCCGCTGCGTCGGCCGCATCGAGCACGGCATGCTCCGTGAAGGTCTCCACGTCGGTTCGGTAGGGTGAATCACTCGCCAGCGTGTTGGCGTTGGGAAAGGTCGTCTCCCCTTCGGCCGGGCGCGCTGCCAGGTGGCCCCACTCGATGAACGAGGTCTCGTAGAGGCGAGTCGGGTAACCGAGGATCAGGTTGGCCACGATGCCGGTGACGGTCGAGCGCTGGTTGGTGCGGCAGTACTGGATGGTCTGCTCGTGCACACCGTCCTCCCAGCCGGACTGCGTGTCGAAGATGGCCTTGGCGGCCGCCGGATCCAAGAAGCTGAAGCCCTTGTCCTTACCCTGCACGAACTGCGTCCAAGGCACGCTAGAGGCACCCTTGATGCGACCCTCGAAGGGCGTGGAGCACTTCTTGTTGTTGGGGTTGCCCGGAGTGGTCGCGTCGTAGCTGGAGCACTTCGTCCGACCCGTGCTGGTCGCCTTCTTCAGGCCGTAGGCTTCTGCGCCACCGCGTGCGTCGACGATGCGGATCTTGTCCTTGTC
>DATIDO010000382.1:0-10932 GCA_035456245.1 Polyangiaceae bacterium | reverse complement strand
GGCCCGGTCACCTCGCCGCCGGCTGGGCCGCCATTGGGCGGGTTGTACTTGAAACCACCGTCGCGCGGCGGGTTGTGGCTGGGGGTGATGACGATGCCGTCGGCCAGGCCAGAGGTCTTGCCGCGATTGAACTCGAGGATGGCGTGGGACACGGCCGGAGTCGGCGTGTAGCCCCCGGCCGAGTCCACACAGACGGTGACGCCGTTGGCGGCCAGCACCTCGAGGGCGCTGACGAACGCCGGCTCGCTGAGCGCGTGCGTGTCCTTGCCCATGTAGAGCGGCCCGGTCGTGCCCTGGGCTGCCCGGTACTCGCAGATGGCCTGGGTGACGGCGAGGATGTGGGTCTCGTTGAAGCGGGCGTCGAGCGAGCTGCCTCGGTGGCCCGAGGTGCCGAAGGCGACCAGCTGGCTCTCGTCGGCCGGATCGGGCCGGAGCGCGAAGTAGGCGGTGATGAGCTCGGGGATGTTCTCGAGCAGGCTGCGGGGCGCGACTTTGCCGGCAAAGGGGCTCTGGCTCATGCGCTCGACTACCACCGCCGTCCCCGGAGCGACACGGCGCGGTGGCCGGCCGTCGAATTGGCCGTTTCCTCGCGCCCCGCAGTGACCTCTCAGAACCGCAGTTCGGCATGGGCACCTACGTTGACCCAGGACGGCGAGACCTGGGGATTTTGGTCCATGCCCACGTGGACGCCGACCGCCACCACCGGCAGACGCACGTCGAGCGCGCCGCCGAAATCCCAGGTGAAGTCGTTGTAGCTGGGGGAGGCCACGTTGTACCAACCCTCACCGATGTGCGCGTAGACGGCCGGGGAGATCAGGCTGTCGAAGCCCAGCCGGGCGCCGCCGTACAGGCGCGTGTCGCTGTGCGTGTCGAAGTGGGCGAAGGTCAGGCCCGCCTCCGGACGCAGGTACAGGAACGCGACCGGGATTTCGTAGCCGATGCGCGGGCCCCAGCCGAACGCGCCGGGGCTCGTCTGCACCGTATCCGAGTCGGTCGAGACGGTACCCAGGTAGTTGATGTCGAGACCGATCATGAAGTCGGCTCGGGCCTCGGTCGGCGCAGCGAGCGAGACGATCGCGAGTGCGGCCAGTGGCGCGGCGATATGTGATGTCTTCATGTGTCGAGCTTGAGCGCCAGTTCCGGAGGCGCAAACGTGCTCGACTCATGGCTCACGTGGCATTTTGGCACGGGTGAGCGCTCCACCCTGCAGGCGCGGGTTTCGCTGCAGCGATCGGGGTCTCATGGTCGATCGTTCGAATCCCGAGTCTCGTCTTTTCGCTGATCGTGTGGAGCTGGCCGTGCGGACTGGTCGTGCGGTGCTGAGCGTGCGGGGCGCTCGCTTCCGTCACTCGGTTTAGTTCGCAAGTGAACCGACGAGAGCCTTGCCGCGCTCGTTCGAATTCACGCACTCGGCCTGCAATGTGGTGTGGGTGGGTGCATGTGTTCGCTCGTGCACGTGAGTGAGCAAGGCGGATGGCTGCGTTGCAATCGAGGTAGTTGGCAGGCGCCGAACGCAGCGTTTGCACGCTGTTGGTCAAGGTCGCCCGTTGACCACGAATTGCCTTGTTGGTGAAATGCCAGGTGTTAAGCGTTCCATCGCGGACATGACTTATTCGGAAACATTGCGTGGCTCACTGGGTTGGACCGTGCTGGTGTCGGTCCTCGCTGCCTCGATGGCACCGCTTGCATGCGCGTCGAGTGACGACGACACGCCCGCCGATGCCGACGACAGCGCCGACTCTGGCGGCGCTCCCGGTGACGACGATGGCGATGGAACCGGAGACCTGCCCGACTATTCGGGCCTCGCTCGGGGGCGCGCACGCGCCGGCGGCGCGTTCGTTCATCTCTTCGAGTGGCGCTGGCCCGACGTGGCGCGTGAGTGTGAGGAGTTCTTGGGCCCCCACGGCTTCGCCGCGGTGCAGATCTCTCCGTCGAACGCGCACGCGGTGCTGCCCAACCAGCCCTGGTACGAGCGCTACCAACCCGCTGGCTACGAGCTGGAGAGCCGCAGCGGGACGCGCGCGGAATTCATCGACATGGTGCAGCGCTGCGACGCGGCCGGCGTCGACATCTACGTGGACGCGGTCATCAATCACATGACCGCCCAGGCTTCGGGGACCAACAGCGCTGGTAACGCGTACACCAAGTACGAGTACGAAGGTCTGTATACCGAGGCAGATTTCCACGTGCCCGCCTGCGGCATCGCCGGCTCCGACTACGCGAACGATGCCGACGCGGTGCGCAACTGCGAGCTGGTCGGCCTCTCCGATTTGCGCACCGAGTCCGACTCGGTGCGTCAGAAGATCACGGACTACCTGGTCTCCTACGTCGAGCTGGGCGTGCGCGGCTTTCGTATCGACGCTGCCAAGCACATGAACCCGGCGGATCTGCAGGACATCGTCGCGCGGGTCAGCGAGGCCGTCGGGGCCGAGAAGGCGCCCTACTACTTCCTGGAAGTGATCGACAACGGCAACGAGGCCATCAGCGCCGAGGAATATCTCGACGTCGCTGGGACGAGCGGATCCACGGTCGACATCACGGACTTCCGCTACCAGAACGAGGTGAGCCAGGCGTTCTACTACGCCGCCAGCTCGCCCATGCTGTTCACGCTCGAGAACCTGAGCGAGGGCGACTTCTTGCCCTCCGACCGCGCCGTGGTCTTCACCAACAACCACGACACCCAGCGCAACGACACGGTCGCCTTCTACCAGTCCGGAGCGTTCGCCGATTTGGCGAACGTCTTCTTGCTCGGCTGGCCGCAAGGTTACCCCCAGCTGATGTCGAGCTATGCCTTCAGCCGCCAGCTCACGGGCCAGGGGCCGCCGAGCGGCGCCAACAACGCCACCTTGGCCGTGTACCCGGACGGGGCCGAGCAGCCCAACTGCTTGGCGCACGGAGATCTGACCACGCCGATCGGATGGATCTGCGAGCACCGCCATCCGGCCATCGCCGAGATGGTCGGGTTCCGCATCGACATAGCCGAAGAGCCCGTCGCGAACCTCTGGACCAATGGGGGCAACCAGCTGGCCTTCGGTCGCGGCTCGCGTGGCTTCGTGGTGCTCAACGGGGAAGGCGGACCGCTGTCGGCCGAACTCGCCACGGGGCTGCCAGCGGGCAGCTACTGTGATCGTCTGACGGGCGGCAGGAACGGCGATTCGTGTCGGGGCTCGCAGGTCGAGGTCGGCGCGGATGGCCTGGCGCAGTTGGATGTGCCGGCGCAGTCGGCTCTGGTGATCGACGAACGTGGGAGGTTGCCATGAGACAAGTCCGCAGCGTGCTCGGTTTCGTGGTTGCCGCCTCGTTGGCGCTCGGCTGCTCGGTCTACGACGACAGCCTCCTGGACGACGGTGACGAGCCAGACGGCTCTTCGGGCGGCGGCACGGGCACGGGCGGCCAGGGCCTCGGTGGAGACGGTAGCGGAGGTGGCGGTGGCACCGGTGGCGGCCAGGGCACCGGCGGTCTGGGCGGCGCGAGCAACGAGACCTATCAGCTGATCGACGACATGGAGGACGGGAACGTCCAGGTGCGCTTCATCGACGGGCGCACCGGTGGCTGGGACGTGGCCCACGACAGCGCTTCGGCCGGGACTCAGGTGCCAGCCCAAGGCTTCTCGAGCTTCGACGCGGACTCGGGCGCGCCCGACAGCAATTATGCCGCCCATACCCAGGGCACCGACCTGGCTTGGGCGTCGCTCAACGTTTCGATGAAGACGGCGGCGGCGGAGTACGATGCCAGCGCCTTCCAGGGTCTGCGCTTCCGTGCCAAAGCGAGCGCCGCTTCGGTGAAGACGGTGCTCGTGCGTGTGGTGACGGCCGACACGGATCCCGCAGGCGGGGTGTGCGGTGGCGCGAACCCGGCCTGTTTCGATCACTTCTCGACCGAAGTGCAGCTCACCACCGATTGGGCGACGCATTCGATCTACTTCGAGGACTTTGCGCAACAGTCGCCGGTCTACGAATCGGTGAACCTGGCCAAGATGTATTACTTCCAGTTCTACTTCTCGAGCCCCGCCGAATTCGAGCTCTGGGTCGACGACATCGAGTTCATCGAGAACTGACCAGCCGCGCCCAGACGTCTGCCGCGCGCGAACGCTGCAGACGACGCACGAGGCCGACTCCCCGAGAGTCGGCCTTTTGCTTTCGAGCGCAGGCGGGACGGGAGCCGTGGCGCATAAGAGAAAGGCCGACTCCCAGGGGGAGCCGGCCTCTCGTCGAGTCCCGGTCGGTAGGTGGACTCGAGGCTCGTGTCTCACCACCACATGGTGGCGGCCAGCGAGATCACGTCCTCGTCCGGGTTGATGGTCGGATCGATTTGGGCGGGCGAACCGTTCCGGACGTAGACCTGGCTGCCGTACAGGTACTTCGAGTACTGCAGGGTGACCTGGTCACGCGACTGCCAGTCGCTGCGGAAGATGATGCGCGGCGAGATGACGTAGAAGGACTTGTCGGCGTCGCTGAGGTCCTGGGACACGCTGTCGAAGCGCACACCCGCGGCGACCCAGGTCCACAGCGCATAGGCAGCCTCGGTACCCCACTTGAACATCTGCTTGTTGTCCCAGTTCGCGTCAGCGCTGGTGACGCTGGTCGAGTTGGCGAAGAAGCTGAGCATGATGTCCGGGCTGAAGCCTTCGAAGGCGTTGCCGTAGAGCAGACGGGCGATGCTGAGGTCGTACTGACCACCGAAGGTCAGCAGCGTGCCGGTGCCGTTGCTGGCCGGACCCAGGTAGCTGCGCATGAGGCCCGGACCGCCCAGGGCGTTCTGGATCTCGATGATGCGGCCCACCGAGCGCGAGTACAGGGCGTCCGTGTAGCTGCCGGCCACGTACAGATGGCCGAAGCGGTGTAGCGCCAGGCGGAGATCCGCTGCCAACACGTCGATCTTGCCGTCGGGCGTGGTGCCCATGTTGGCTCGCTCGTCGGCGCTCCAGGCGTGCAGGTAGTGGAAGCCGAGGCCGCCATAGCCCTTGTAGCCGATGCCGGCGTGCAGGTGGTGGACCAGACCGGTGCCGATGTTCGGATCGGCGTAGTCGTTCCAGTCACCAGGCACGATGCCGAGCGGGGCCTTGTCGAGCTGACCCTGGAAGCCCTGCTGCAGCTCGATGTCGAAATCGCCGAGCTTCAGGTTGGCGATGATGTTCTCACCCACGCCGTTGGTACGGGCGATGAGCGGGGTGCCGTACTTACCTTCGTCGTACTCACCGGTGGCGCCGTAGCGGTTCGTGAAGGCGCCGACGTGGAACTTCATGCCCACGGCCTTGGACAGATCGGGCAGGTCGAAGGTGAGGAAGGCGTCGGTGATGCCACCGCGGGTGGAGGCATCGAAGAAGCTCATGGCCGTGTTGGCGGAGCGAGCCTGCAGAATGACGTTGGCCTGCACCACGCTGTTGCCGTAGGCGAAGTTCAGCTGCACGTACGGATCGGTGAGCACGCTCGTGTAGCTGAAGGCGTCTCGGTACTCGGGGACCACGGGGGGGGCGTGGATGACCGTCGAGTACTGCTGGTCGGTGACGTTGCCGGCGCGGTTGTTGAAGCCGAGCCGCAGCGGCATCGAGACGTAGCCGTGGAAGTCCGCGTGCCAGTCTTCGTTCTTCTGCGCGTCGGGGCTGTAGGCGGGAGCAAAACCGCCGGGCAGAGCCGAGACCTGGGGGATGCCGGGCGCCAGGCCCAGCGAGCCAGTGTCCTTGCGCTCGTCCTCGGGGGCCGTCTCCGTCACCGGCGACTTCTGCTGAGCCCAGGCCAAGCTCGGCGTACCGAGTCCAAGCAAGAGGGCGCAAGCGCTCGTGTAGCGGGCTTTCGAGGGGCGCCGGTACGGAGTCTTCACGGGAGTCATGGATCGGGTTCCTTGGAGTCGGCCGTCGGAGGGGGAAGCGGTGGAAGGGGAGGGGAGGGTGGAAGAACGGGGCGAGGGATTTCGTTGAGTCGTCATGCCGTCACCACCACATGCCGAAGTGAATCGCGAACATCTGGTCATCGAGCTCGTCACGCGGCATCTCGAATGGGAATTCGGCGTGCGTGTGCTGCCCGTAGAACCACTTGGTGTAGCTAATCGTGACCTGCTCGTGGCTGAGCCAGTCGCTGCGCAGCAGGATCTTCGGGCTGATCACGTCGAAGGTCTCGAGCCCGTCTTTGCTGTTCGGTACGACGTGGTCGTAGCGAGCCGAGAAGCCCAGCCAGGAGAGCCAGCGGTAGGTGATCTCGGAGCCGAACTTGATCATGCTGCGACCGTCGGCGTCGGGGTCGCGGCTCTGCACGGTGCCCGCCGTGGCGAACACGCTGGTGATCAGGTCTTCGCCCTCGCCCCAGAAGCTCTCGGGGTAGGCGAGCAGCTTGGCCCACGACAGGTTGTACTCGAAGCCAGCGACGTACATCTTGCCGTTGCCGCCGCTGCGCTGGCCGATGAAGCGCTTGGTGAGCTCCTCGCCGCTGCTGGTGCCGAAGAAGCCCATACCGCTGAGCAGCGCGCCGTCGACCACGTCGGCCATGGCCAGGGCCATGGCGGCGTTGCCCCAGTGGTTGTTGAGCATGCGAGCCTCGAAGCCGTAGACCGAGGTGTTGCCGTCGGGGCGGTTCGACTCGTTGATCCAGTAGGTCTGGGGATCGTCGACCTGGTCGCGCTCGTCCTGACTCCAGTTGTTCAGGTAGTGCAGGCTGAACGCCCAAGGCACCTCGCTGTTGATGACCAAACCGAGGTGGGCGTGATTGACCCAGCTGGAGGGCTTGCCGCCGATCTGCGCGGAGTCGAAGGGCGTGGGGCCGGAGCCGGGCGGGACCTTGCCCAGACGGCCCATGATGCCGTGCTCGAGCGTGACCGAGTAGTCGGTGCCCAGGTCCCACTTGAACGACGCCGTCTCACCGACGCCGTAGGGCATACCGATCATGATGGTGTTGTATTGACCAGCACCGTACTGACCGAGGCCGCCGTAGATGTTGCGGAAGGCGCCCGCCGTCCAGTTGAGGCGCAGGTTGTCGAGCAGCGGAACCTCGAACTGCAGGTAGGCCTGATCGATCAGGTTCTGGCTGCGCACGTCGGTCCAGTCGGCACCGCGGGCTGGCTTCCAGGTGGTCAAGGTCACGTGCGATTGCACGCGGGCGTTGCCGTACTGGAAGTGCAGGTCGACCCACGAGCCCGGAGTGGCGTTGGTGCCGTTGAAGGCGCCGTAGAAGTCCGGGGTGCGCGGCGCGGCCTGCACGGTCAGTCCCGACTGGTCCGCCGTCGGGTCGTCGCGTCCACCGGCCGACAGACGCAACGAGGCGCTGGCGAAGCCCGTGAACTTGAACGTCCAATTGTCGTCGGTGGAGGGCGCGTGATAGGCGATGGTGCCGTTGGAACGCGCCGCCGTGCGTGGCACGAGCGGGGAGAGGCCCAGGCCAGGAGCACGACGGTAGCCGGGGATGTAGCCGGCGCGCGTGTTCACGTCGGGCACTTCCTCCTCACTGTCGGCAGCGGGCGGCTTCGCCTCGGCTGGCGCAGGGGACTCCTCCGCCTCCTGGGCGAACGCCGTCGACGTGCCGAGCAGCGCCGCCAGGGTGAAGGAGAGCCTCCGAATCGGGAGATCAGCTCGCATGGGAAGTCGGTTTCTCGTGGTGGGGGATGAGGTCAGGAGAGTGAGCGAGACGGCGCAAGATCAGCGGGTGACGCACGGTCAGCGCTTCGTCCGGTAGAAGCCGACGTTGTCGATGTAGAAGTCGACCCAACCCTGGTGGGCGATGAACGCAACGGCCGAGATGGTCGTGAGGTCCATGTGAGGGGAGACCTTGCCGAAGCCTTGCTGCCGCAGCTCCGTGAACGGAATCATGTAGAACTTCCAGTACGGCGTGATGGTGACCTCTTTGGCGTAACCGTCGCCGCAACGCGCCCCGGTGTCGGCCGGTTCGGGGTCCCCTTCGTCGAAGCAGAAGTCACCCGACTCGTGTGAGTCGAAGGTGAAGGGCCTGCAGGATTTGCCGTCGAAGTCCGGGTCGAGGTAGGTGTTGGGCGACGTGCACGCCGACTCGCCACAGCGGGGAGCGATCAGGTCGAGCAGCGAGGTGTCGCGGGCCTGACCGGCGGCGCCGGGGCCAATCGACGCCAGTGAGCCCTGCTCGGGATCGAAGCAGCGGAACACCGTGGTGCCGTCCGGTTCGTCCGGATTGATCGTGCAAGGCTGGCGGTTCAGGCACTCCGACCAGCAGGACTTCATGCGGCGGCAGTAAGTCTCGTTCTGCTTGTTCTGGTCGTTGGAGGTGTGCTTGTCCTGCAGGATCGTGGTGAGCGCGCCCTGACCCTCGGGACCGCGACGAGCCCAGAAGGAGATGCCGTCCCAGCCGCTGATGTCCCAGAAGTTGTGGATCTCGGGCAGGTTGTAGGGAACCGTGTCGTCGTCCGGATCGGGCCCCGTGGGGAAGCCGGCCTTGCGCAGGCGCTCGGCGGGATCGGGATCGGGACACACCTCGCTGTTGGGGCAGGGATCGAGCAGCGCCAGCGGATGCTCGACGCCAGCGCCGAAGCGGTTGAAGCGCCCGCCGCGGAAGTGGAAGGCCCAACCGTTGGCGTTGCCGTCACACGTCGGAGCGCCCTGCACCTGGGAGGCAGGCATGCCCCACGAGGCGCTGCCCTTCATCGGCACCAGCTCACGGTAGGCGTTCAGCTCGCCCGGCGTGCGGAAGGAGCCCTCGGTCTTGTCGTCGTGGGAGGCGAAGGCCTCGGCGACGCCGATGGTTGCGCCCACGCCGCGCGGGTTGCCGGGATAGCCGGGCGCACCGGGCTCGAAGGTCTCGAACCAGAACGAGCGCGAGAACTCGATGTCGCCGGTCAGCTGGTCGTAGATCGTGCAGTCCGCGTCGGGGACCGGATCCATATCGGGCAGGCCGTTCCTGATGTCGGGGTACTGCGGCCCGTCGGGGATGATGGGCTCGCCGTTGTCGTCGTAGACGGGCGGGCGACCATTCACCCAAGGGATCTGCTCGGCGAGCGAATCGGGGATCTCCGACTTGCCGGTGTTGCCCGGTCCCGAGCAGGCGGCGAACAGACTCAGGAGTCCGGTCGTGCCCAGGAGCGTGCGCAAGGAAGGTTTCGGGGTCCGCATGGCTGCGTGTTCGGTCGGGGAGGTGAGGTGGATGGCGTGTCTTGGGTCGAACGGACGATGCGTGCCGTGGGCCATCAGCAGGGCGGGACGCCCCAGACGACCGTGTCGCCCTGCAAGATCACGATCTTGTCGGTGGGCGTCTTGGTGGTGGCCGCGGCGTTCCACGAGTAGTCGTTCGACTGCGTGAACTTGTCGGACGCGGCGTTGTCGGCCTGCATCTGGTAGGAGATGACGCCCGTGCCGCTGAAGTTCGCGCCGGTGGGCACGAACTCGATGTAGTAGTCGGCCGTGGCCGTGGCCTCGGCGGCCTGCATGGGCACGATGCTGGCGGTGGCTCCGGTGAAGCCAGCCGTATTGGCCCAACGCACGGTGATGCTCTTGTTGGGGACTTCGCTCGTGAAGTAGTAGCGAATCTTCAGTCCGGTCGGATCGATGGCGGGGCCGATGTTGGTGATGTGCAGCTCACCATTCACGTAGGCCGACTGATCGGTGTTGCTGTCGATCTTGAGCTCGGCCTGGAAGTTCTCCGGCGTGCTGATGCCGCCGCCACAGGCACTGCTGCCGCCGGTGGCGCTGGGCGTGCCGCCCGTCGCGCTACCGCCGGTCGCGACGGGCGAGCCGCCGGTGCCGAGGGGTGCGCCACCGCTCCCCGCTACGCCACCGGTTGCTCCACCGCTGCCGGTCACGTCGGCGCTCGAGTCGTCGGCACCGCTGTCGTCGACGATCGGCGAGGCGCAGCCCAGCCAGGCTCCGGTCGAAAGCAGGGCCCAGCTGGCCAACAGTCGGCGGTTCACAGCTCGGCCTCCAGCTCGAAGGCCTCACCCTTGTTGTCGAAGATCAGCGAATCCTGCTCGAGAGCGCGGGGCGCGCCGTTGAGCTGGGTGCTCTTGGGCTGGGCGCCGCGGAAGCGAATGCGCAAGCTCTGACGCTGGAACTCCGGGAAGCCCTGGCCGCTGACCTCGGCCTTCAGCGCCAGGCGGTTGCCCTTGCGGGTGACGCGGAAGGTGGTGTGGAAGTGGGCACCCGACTCGTGGGCGGTGGTCTCGCCGTCGTCCTCGCGCAACTGCGAGAGGAACTCGCCGTCCTCGCTGGGGACGAACAGCATCAGCTCGAGCGCCTTGGGTCGGTGGTTCATCGTGGAGCGCGGAGCCTCCGTGTAGGCGGGCACGACGCTGCCTCCGCGACCGAAGAGAGGCGCGCGGTCGAGTGAGCCTTCGACCGTCACGAACTGCGAGCCGCTGTGGACGCTGCCGTCGTGGAAGTCGATCCAGCTGCCCTGCGGCAGGTAGACGTGGCGGCTGGTGCGGCCTGCCTCGAGGATCGGCGCCACCAGGAGCGCATCGCCCAGCAGGTACTGGTCGTCCGTCTCACGAGCGTGGCGGTCCTGCTGGTAGTGGAACACCAGCGGGCGCTGAACGGGAGCACCGGTCTGCGAGGCCTGGATGAAGGTCGTGTAGATGTAGGGCAGCAGGCGGTAGCGCAGCTCAAGCGCCTGACGCGTGCGAGCTTCGACGCCCGGACCATGCGACCAGGGGTACTGGTCGGGCTCGCCGTAGCCGTTGTGGTAGCGGCAGAAGGGGGTCAGCGCGCCGTACTGCACCCAGCGGGTGGCGAGCTCGGCGGTGGCGCGACCCATGAAGCCCGGCACGTCGGAGCCGACGAAGGCTTGGCCCGAGATACCCATGGCCATCGACATGGGCAGGCTCATCGCCAGGTGCGGCCATTCCGAGTAGTTGTCGCCCGTCCACTGCGCGGCGTAGCGCTGGATACCGGCGAAGCCGGCGCGAGTGAGGATGAAGGGGCGCTCGGTCGGCCGGGCTGCCTTCAGGCCCTGGTGGGTACCCATGGCCATCAGCAGCGCGTACTGG
>DATIDO010000381.1:0-2602 GCA_035456245.1 Polyangiaceae bacterium | reverse complement strand
CGGGAACGCGTCGCCCATGGCACCCACACCAGCCAGCTCGCGGATCGCGTGATGCAGCGACTCGACCGTCAGCTCCACGCCGCCGCTGTCGACTGCCTCCAAGGTGGTCGGATCCACTCGGCGCGCGCGTTGATCGGGTGTCGTCCCGCCGATCACGCGGTTTCCTCTTACCCCCGCGCCCAGAGCCCAGAAGGAGCCGATCGGCCAGTGATCCTTGCCATCGTAGTCGTTCGCCCCGTTGTAGAAGGGGCCGCGCGCGAAGTCCGAGCCGACGAACACGGTGGTGCGGTCGAGGAGCCCTGCGTCGTCCAGCCGCGTGATCACGAAGTCCACGAGCGCCAACAGTGTGCTGGTCCGCGTCCACTGATCGCGATCGTGGTTGCCGTGGGTGTCGAATCCCCCGATGTCCAGATTCAGGCAGGCCGCCAAGCCAGCCTGGAAGGCGGCGATGGCGATTTGCGCCTGGCGCATGTTGTTCTGCAGCGCGCCGAGCTGATAGCCGGGGATCGTCACCAGATCACCGGGGATGGTGAGCGATTGCAGGTCCCCGACGCGCGCGCGCGCCAACGTCAACTCGGACATGCTCTGGCGCAGGCGCGGCAAGCGCTCCTTGTCGAGGAGAGCCTCGAGGCGTGCGCGTTGAGCTGCTTCGATTCGCGCTTGGGTCGTCCCGGCGTGGTAGAGTTCCAGGTTCTCCGGATCGGTGGGGTTCACCCGATTCGGGAAGGCCAGGCGCTGCATGTCGTCGGCGCTGCCCACCCTGGTGAGCGGGACCAACCCCTCGGTCGCGTCGAAGCCACCCGCACTCAGGAAGGTCATCGGGTGCTCGGGCGCACGCGCCGCGGCAATCAATGCACCCAACGTCGGGTAGCCCTCCTGGAGCTTGCCACTCCAGATCGCCCGCGTGCCGGCGTCGTGGTTGTTGGTCTTCATGTCGACGCCGTTGATCACCAGAAGGCGAGCACCGTGGCGTTCGAGGAAGGTGGCGTTGTCGAGCAGCCGCGTGTCGTAGTCGTAGGTGGCATCGAGGCCCATTTGGGCCAGATCCACCGGGATCGTGGCGCAGGAGATGTTCCCGACCTTGCCCACGGCCGTGTAGAGGCGGTTCTGCTCCACGTCGAGCGACGGATCGAACGTGAACCGAGGGTCCCAGCCACCCCCCGCGTTGATCATCACGTAGTAGGGCCCCGGATAGGCCTCGTCTGCGCCGAAGGCACGACGCGGCGCCCATGGCAGGGCCAGACTCAGCCCGGTCGCGCCCAGCAGCTTCAGTAGGTTTCTGCGTTCCACGACATCACCTCACTCGTAGAGAAACCCGTAGTCGCCCATCAGGTAGGCGACGACCGCCATCCAAGCGCGAATGGTGTAGTTCGGATCCGTGCGGATCATCTGATCCTCGGGGTACTCCTCGAGGCTGACCGGATCGACGCGCGCCCAGCACTGGTAGACCATCCACTCGCCCACCGTGTCGTCCGAGCCATCGGCGATGAAGCCGCGGCCCTCCCGCCAAGTCTCGACGAAGAGCTGGTAGGCGCGCTCCTCGTCCGCGCTGCCGGCTGCGACGTCTTCGCCCAGCACGTGAGCGTAGAGATAGCGAATGTTCTGCTTGATGCGCTCGACCGCGGCCGGGATTTCGTCTCCCGTATCGGTCTCGGGCACGTCGTCCATGCTCACGTGCCGCATCAGGTGCCGCTCGGCTTCGGGGCGCTTGAAGTCGGTGGCCACCGAGTTGCAGGCCACCTCGTTGGCCATGCGTGCCGCGACGCTCGCCATCACCCCGTTGGGGACCGTCAGGCGCTTGGTGACCGTCTCCGAGTCGATGCCGCCGTACAGGATGTGGTAGTTGGTCATCAGCTGGTCGCGCTGGTCGTAGCCGCGAACCCAGGGCTGTCCTGTGACCGCCTCGATCTTGCGCGAGAGGAGCATCGGGGTCGACAACCGCCCGGTGCCCAGCTCGGCCAGCTCGACTGCGCGCGCTTCGTCCACGTCCTCGCTGGTTCCCGACGCTCGGTAGTAGGGGCTCAGCACGAGCTCGCGAAAGACCACGCGCAGATTGAAATTCGACGAGACGAACTCGTCGCCGATCGCGCGGAAAGTGGCGTCCTGGGCGTTCCAGGCGGCCAAACGCTCGGCGTAGTGGTCCTGCCCGGTGTCGGCAGGGTATTCGAGTGGCGTGCGCCCCACCAAGCCCAGGTAGATCCAGCGAACCATCGCCTGGACGAAGCGTGGATCCTCGGCGATGCGCTTGCCTGTCCAGGCCGGAGCGTTCTCGGACTCTTCGACGGTCATGCGCTCCTTGCCGAAGCCAGGGGCGTCCATCTCCATGTACCAATTGCGCGTCGGTCGGTAGCGCTCGGCGTCGCCGTCGTCGTACTTCTGGAAGGTACCGGCGATGGGATCGATGATCTTGTGGCAGGAGTTGCAGGACGGATCGTCGCGGGTCGGGTTCGCGTAGCGAGTGGCCGCCGTGGGATCGAGCGGGCGGTCACCGACCTTGAGGATGTCGGTCGCCAGGAACAGATCGAGCATCATGCGCGCGCGATGCCGATTCCTGTTGGTGTCGGTGGTGGGAAAGCGATTGAGCCACATCGGCGAGGTGAGG
>DATIDO010000380.1:0-4938 GCA_035456245.1 Polyangiaceae bacterium | reverse complement strand
CGACTCACTGACCACTCGCAGGTCGCAGCCTTCGCAAGCGACCTTTTCGGCCATGGCCTTCACCTCCGCGTTGTCCGCGTAGACGTTGAAAAGGCCAATCGCGGTGAGCACCAAGAGCAGCACGCTGAACAACGGTCGCAGCGCACCGCTCATGCAATCCACCCCATCCGATGACGTGCAACGGCCATGTCTTCCCCCATCCCCCGATGCTTTTACTTGCTAGTCCCCGCCATTTCCAGCTCATAGAAAGGCGGGGGGAGTTCTTTCGTCCACCACAAGCCGGCGCCGACCTGGAGAAAGTGCTTCTGCAGGATGCCTTTGTAATAGGACCCGTTCCGAACGTAGATGTTCTGATCGGTGCGGTCGCTATCGGTGCGCTCGCGTAGATCCAGCCGCGTCGTGATCTCGGCGTAGAGGAAACCGCGGGACATGGCGGCCAAGTTGGCGATGGCGGGGGCCACGTCCGGGTCGGGCAGGTACTGCAAGACGCCCTGACAGATGATCAAGTCGTGCTGGTTACGGTCGCGCCAGCGCGCGATGTCCTGCTGCAAGAAGCCGTACTTCTCGCACATGGCGCGGCTCACCTCGGTCCCCGTGTACTCGACCTTCTTGGCGTTCTTCTCGATCCAGCGCTTCCAGTGGCCGACGCCAGCGCCCACGTCGAGAACGCTCTGGATCTCGACACCGCACCAGCGGGCGTACTCGAAGACGAAACGCGCGAGGTGCGCGTGCTCGTCGGCGGTGATCACCCGGGTCTTGGGCGAAAGGTAGAACCGGTCGTAATAGGCTTCGTCGAAGTGCCCATGCCTCTCCATCGGGGACGCACGATACACGAATCCATGACGCATCGGGACGAACCCGCTGCCAATGACACAACTTGGAGGTCGTTCGGGCCCCACCCGGCCAGCCCCGTGCCAGGCGGACCCTACTTCGGCTCGCACTCGGGGCAGGCCCCGACCCGGGCCAGGCCCGCCCACGGCGAGCCCAGTGCGTCGGGCCAGTGCGTCGGGCCAGTGCGTCGGCCCGTTCGCTCCTCGTTTCAGCCGGGGCCCTCGGGACAACGAGGGATTTCGGGGCCCTGGCCGGAGCGGCCCGATTTGGCCGCCCACCCTTGATTCTGCGGACCAGTCACAGCATGACTCGGGCCGAGACGCCGGCTCTCCGGCTCCAAGAACCACCGAGGACTCAGAACGATGAACCAGCCGATTGCACCGCTCAAGACCCAGCAACCCACCGTCGAAGGTGCAACCTACCGTGTCGCCGACATGAGCCTGGCGGCGTGGGGCCGCAAGGAGATCGAGATCGCCGAGACCGAGATGCCCGGTCTGATGGCCATCCGCGCCGAGTTTGCCGCCAAGAAGCCGCTGGCAGGTGCTCGCGTCGCCGGCTGTCTGCACATGACGATCCAGACTGCCGTGCTGATCGAGACCCTGGTCGCCCTGGGCGCCGAGGTCACCTGGACCAGCTGCAACATCTTCTCCACCCAGGATCACGCCGCCGCCGCCATCGCCGCCACGGGCGTGCCGGTCTTCGCTTGGAAGGGCGAGACCGAGCCGGAGTACGAGTGGTGCCTCGAGAAGCAGATCTTCGCGTTCCAGGGCGGCAAGGGCCCGAACATGATCCTGGACGACGGCGGTGACCTCACCGTCTGGATCCACCAGAAGCACCCGCAGCTCTTCGAGGGCTCGGATCCGATCCGCGGCCTGAGCGAGGAGACGACGACTGGCGTGCACCGCCTGTACGAGATGTTCCGCGAGGGCAAGCTCAAGTGCCCCGCCATCAACGTCAACGACTCGGTCACCAAGAGCAAGTTCGACAACCTGTACGGCTGCCGCGAGTCGCTGACCGACGGCATCAAGCGCGCTACCGACGTGATGTTCGCCGGCAAGGTCTGCGTGGTCGCTGGCTACGGCGACGTGGGCAAGGGCTGCTGCCAGGCCATGAAGGGCCTGGGCGCTCGCGTGCTGGTGACGGAGATCGATCCGATCTGCGCCCTGCAGGCCGCCATGGAAGGCTACCAGGTCGTCACGATGGACGAGGCCGCTGCGCTCGGCGACATCTTCGTCACCGCCACTGGCTGCTGCGACGTCATCCGCGGCGAACACCTGCAGGTGATGAAGAACGAGGCGATCGTTTGCAACATCGGCCACTTCGACAGCGAGATCGACATCGCTTGGCTCGAGAAGAATCCCGAGATCAAGGAAGAGAACATCAAGCCGCAGGTGGACCACTTCGTGTTCCCCGACGGCAAGAAGATCATCGTGCTCGCACGTGGTCGTCTGGTGAACCTGGGCTGCGCCACCGGCCACCCCAGCTTCGTCATGTCGTCGAGCTTCTCGAACCAGGTGCTGGCTCAGCTCGCGCTGTGGGGTGAGAAGTTCCCGCTCGGCGTGCACCTCCTGCCCAAGAAGCTGGACGAGAAGGTCGCCGCTCTGCACCTGCCCAAGCTGGGCGTGAAGGTGGAGAAGCTGTCGAAGAAGCAGTCCGACTACCTCGGTATCCCGGTCGAGGGCCCCTTCAAGCCCGAAGGCTACCGCTACTGAGTCGACGAGCCGACCGGGCGCTGGCGCAACGGCCAGCGGTCGGTCGGGATGGTTTCCCGGGGGCCAACGGCCACGAATCGGGAGCCGAAAACGAGGGCGTGCCCAGCCGGGCGCGCCCTTCTTTTTGGGGCCAAGCAGGAAAATGCTGGCCCCCGCTGCCGGCTGGCCCCCGCGCATTCCGGTGTTATTGAGCCCGGGCCGTTTGGCCTGTAAGGTCCGCGGCCCCCGCGCCCGGGAGTTCGCCCGGAAAGCCCGAGAACGAAACGATGACCGACCTCACCAAGTACCGAAACATTGGCATTTTCGCCCACGTCGACGCAGGCAAGACGACGACGACGGAGCGCATCCTCAAGCTCACGGGCAAGATCCACAAGATTGGCGAGGTGCACGACGGCGCCGCGACGACGGACTTCATGGTGCAGGAGCAGGAGCGCGGCATCACGATCCAGTCGGCCGCCACGACCTGTTTCTGGAAGGATCACCGCTTCAACGTGATCGACACCCCCGGACACGTGGACTTCACCATCGAAGTTTACCGTTCGCTCAAGGTGCTCGATGGCGGCATCGGTGTGTTCTGTGGCTCCGGCGGCGTGGAGCCGCAGTCGGAGACGAACTGGCGCTACGCCAACGAGTCGCGCGTGGCGCGCCTCATCTACGTGAACAAGCTCGACCGCTTGGGCGCCGATTTCTATCGCGTCGTCGGTCAGGTGAAGAAGGTCCTCGGCGCCCGGCCGCTCGTGATGGTGCTGCCCATCGGCATCGAGAACGACTTCAAGGGCATCGTCGATCTGCTCGAGCAGAAGGCCTACGTGTGGGACGACTCGGGCAAGCCCGAGAACTTCACCGTCGGTGAGATCCCCGAGGACATGAAGGAGCTGGCTGCGAAGTACCGCGCCGAGCTGATCGAGACGGCCGTCGAGCAGGACGACGCCGCCATGGAGCAGTACCTCGAGGGCAAGGAGCCCGACGTCGAGACGATCAAGCGTTGCGTGCGCAAGGGCACCATCAACCTCACGTTCTTCCCGACGTTCTGCGGTTCGTCGTTCAAGAACAAGGGCGTGCAGAAGGTGCTCGACGCCGTCGTCGACTACCTGCCCAACCCCACCGAGGTCCCGCCCCAGCCCGAGGTCGATCTGGAAGGCAACGAGACCGGCAAGTTCGCCATCGTCGATCCCAACGGCCCGCTCCGCGCGTTGGCCTTCAAGATCATGGACGATCGCTTCGGCGCGCTCACCTTCACGCGTATCTACTCCGGTACGCTCAAGAAGGGCGACAACGTCGTCAACACCGCCACCGGCAAGAGCGAGCGCATCGGCCGCATGGTGGAGATGCACGCCAACGACCGCACCATGATCGAGTCGGCTCAGGCCGGTGACATCGTGGCTCTGGTGGGCCTCAAGGACGTGCGCACGGGCCACACCCTGGCCGACGAGAAGAACCCGGCCACGCTCGAGCCGATGGTCTTCCCCGATCCGGTGATCTCGGTCGCCGTGCAGGCGAAGGACAAGGGCAACAGCGAGAAGATGGGCACCGTGCTCGGCAAGATGGTGGCCGAGGACCCCTCGTTCCGCGTCGAGGTCGATCAGGAGTCGGGCGAGACCATCCTCAAGGGCATGGGCGAGCTCCACTTGGACATCAAGATCGACATCATGCGTCGTACGCACGGCGTCGAGGTGATCGTGGGTGAGCCGCAGGTGGCCTACCGCGAGACGATCACTCGCTCGGTCGAGGACGGCTACACGCACAAGAAGCAGACCGGTGGTTCGGGTCAGTACGCCAAGATCGAGTACAAGATCGAACCCGGCGAGCTGGGTTCGGGCTTCCAGTTCGAGGCTGGCATCGTCGGTGGCTCGGTCCCCAAGGAGTTCATCCCGGCGGTCGAGAAGGGCTTCCGCGTCATGATGGACAAGGGCCCGATCTGCGGCTTCCCCGTCGTGGACGTGAAGGTCACGCTGACGGACGGTGGCTTCCACGCCGTCGACTCGTCGCAGATCGCCTTCGAGGTCGCGGCCAAGGCTGGCTACCGCCAGTCGATGCCCAAGGCCGGCCCCGAGCTGCTCGAGCCGATCATGAAGGTCGACGTGTTCGTGCCCGACGACAACGTCGGTGACGTCATCGGCGATCTGAATCGTCGTCGCGGCATGATCAGCGGTCAGGAAGCAGGCGCCACCAACGTTCGCATCAAGGCCGAGGTCCCCCTCTCCGAGATGTTCGGCTACATCGGCGATCTGCGCTCCAACACCTCGGGTCGTGGTCAGTTCTCCATGGAGTTCAGCCACTACGCTCCTTGCCCGCGCAACATCGTCGAGCAGGTGAAGGAGAAGGTGAAGGCGCGCGAAGAGGCGAAGAAGTAAGCCCTCGCGTTCCCTGGCGGCAGTGGACCTTCGGGTCCCAT